>JAPLHH010000293.1 GCA_026389735.1 Chloroflexota bacterium
GCAGAGGAAATCGCCAAGAGATATGGCTTCACTCGCCAACAGCAGGATGAGATAGGCTATCTTAGCCATGTGCGGGCGCGCAAAGCCATAGTGGAGGGCATATTTAAGGATGAGATAGTTCCCTTTCCTATCCCACAGAAAAAAGGCGAGCCCATTGTTTTTGATACTGATGAGCGGCCTATGGACACTTCCATGGAGAAAATGGCTAAGCTCCCTCCGGCATTCCGAAAAGACGGAACGGTCACTGCCGGTAACTCTTCAGGGATTAATGATGCTGCGGCTGCCGTAGTGCTTATGTCCAGAGATAAAGCTAGAGAATTGGGGCTTGAACCTATGGCAACCCTTAGAGCCTGGGCTTCAGGCGCGACAGACCCCAAATACATGGGATTAGGCCCTGTGCCTGCAGTAAGAAAGGTACTCAAAAAAACGGGGCTTGGCAATAAAGATTTGGATATTATTGAGCTTAATGAAGCCTTTGCTGCTCAGGTACTAGGGTGCATGAAAGAGCTTGATTGGGATTTTGACCACGTTAACTCTCATGGTAGTGGCATATCTATGGGTCATCCTATTGGCTGCACCGGAGCGAGAATAGCAGTTACCATCATCTACGATATGGTGCGTAGAAAGCTACATCGTGGCCTGGAGACCATGTGTATTGGTGGTGGGCAGGGAATGGCAGCCGTATGGGAAAGGTCCTGAAATTTCGTGAGAAGTCCGGTGTCAATATTACCATCTACAGTTAGAGCCCTTCTTAAGTCCCAGGCCTATCCTCACAAACCACAAAAAATAGAGCTGGTCCAGACCCAGATGTCGTTTATTTTCCTTGCCGGCGAATATGTATACAAGATTAAAAAGCCGGTCAACCTAGGTTATCTGGATTACACTACTTTGGAGAAACGCCATTTCTTCTGCCACCAGGAACTGAAACTAAACAGGCGCCTTTGTCCCGATGCTTATTTAGCCGTGGTATCGGTTGTCGAAGAAAAGGGCAGGCTCCGCATCGAAGGGCAAGGCAAAGCCATAGAGTATGCTGTCAAAATGAAGCAGTTGCCCCAGGACCGCATGATGGATGTGCTTTTGCCCCGGGGTCAGGTAACTCTGGAAATGGTGACTAGGGTGGCTGAAAAGCTAATGGGCTTTCACCAAAAAGCTGAAACGAATCAAAGGATTGCCGCCTTCGGCAGATTGGATGTTATACGCCACAATTGTGATGAGAACTTCGCTCAAACCGAGAAATATATTGGAACTTCCATCACCACCGAGGAATATCAGCACATTAAGAATTACACTGATAACTTCATTGACAGTAACGCCAGCCTGTTTGATAAACGGGTAAGAGAAGGAAAAATAAGGGATTGCCATGGCGACCTTCATGCCGCCCATGTTTGCTTCACTGACGATATCTGCATTTACGACTGCATTGAATTTAATGACAGATTCCGATATTCTGACGTGGCCTCGGAGATCGCCTTTCTAGCTATGGACTTAGACCGCTATCAGCAGGCTGGTCTTTCCCGACATCTGGTAAATACCTATGTGGGGCTGAGCCATGACGAAGAACTCCTGAAACTGCTCAATTTCTACAAATGCTACCGGGCTTACGTCAGGGGCAAGGTGGAGAGCTTTAAGCTCGTCGACCCCTACATTCCCGAAGAGGAGAAGGCCAAGGTATTAACTGCCGCCCGGAGCTATTTCCAGCTTGCCAAATCGTACGTGTGATACGTACAGAGCGAAGAACGAAGCGAGATGCCCGGTACGATGAATAAGTACCTACTTGTTCAAGTTGCGTATTGCTCCATCTGTAATATATACTTTGGTGT
>JAPLHH010000067.1 GCA_026389735.1 Chloroflexota bacterium
CTTCAGAAAGCTAGCAACTGCTCTCGGAGTCACCCCTCCAGACGTAACCAGAATAGTCGACCGCCTTGTTAAACAGGGACTGGTAAGTCGTCGGGAAAACCCTGAAGACCGTCGCATGCAGCTATTGCAGGTGACAAAAAAGGGGAAGTCTCTACTGGCCAGGCTAAGAGAGAATAAGACTACCCACTTATACCGTATCTTGACTCACCTTAGCACAGAAGAACTTATTGCTATAGCGCATGGTCTCGGCTCATTGGTCAGGGCCGCCCAGCTCCAACGAGAAGAAAAAAATCAGGTGAATGTACCTTGAATTTTGAGATCTAAATTTAGAAATATATTGGATTATGTTTCAGGAGATATAGGATATGAGCAAAAAAACATATAGCATCATTTTAGCTACTCTGCTATTAATATCAGTCTCGCTGACCGGTTGCGCCTCCAATAAACCCATCACTGAGATGCAGACAATAGCTATAGCCAAAAAAGGTGACCTAGAAGTAAAGGTTTCGGCCAACGGCTACATTGAAATGCCGACTGCTGTCAATCTCTATTTCGATGCTACCATGTTCACTCCTCCGTATAGCGCCAGTATCGAAAAGATATATGTTAAGAAAGGCGATTTGGTCAAAGCCGGCGCTCTGCTTGCCAAATTGGACGATGCCACTCAGAAGATGGCAGTGGAATCCGCACAATATGCACTGGAACTGGCAATAAACAACGTAGTTCAGACGGTCTGTTGTGGTGTCATACGGGCACCATCTTTCTATAGTGATGCAATAGCTTTATACCGGTTTGAATTCGCTACTAGCGAAATCCAGAAAGCGCAGTCCTTACTGGCCGACGGTGACTTTGAGCCGGCAGCTGCTCAAATAGCACTCGCTAAATTTGATATCGATGCCGCCAAAAATGTGTATACCAACCCCGAATACGGCAGCCTGAGAAGCGAGTTTAATGAGTACACGAAGGAAGTGGTGACAAGTTACGATGTAGATACCGCTATTGTTAAGCTGACTAATGAGATTGATAATATCTCGGCAATCCAGGAACAAATTGGCGAAGGTAATTATAGCCAGGCAAGTAAGATGCTGGAATCGTTATTAACGGATATGACTGAAACACATTCGGTCATTCAGCGGATTACACATTCACCCACAGCATATACCTGCCCGGATACCTGCACCGGTTTCACCATCATAAATGAAGCGCTCACTAAACTTGAAGAAGCAAAACAAATGGCCAGCTCAAAAGATGTCGACGCCTTAAAGCTGAACGAAACACTTCAAATTGTTATACATGACCTCGAGCTTGGAGATAAAGTACTGCAGGAAAACGTATCCACCTATCGCCAGGGACTTAATTTGAAGGCGGCGCGTGATTACAGCATAAACATACAGACCGCCCTGATTAACCTCGACCGTGCCAAGCAGGCCCTACTCAAGACCGATCTGCTGGCGCCATTTGATGGAGAAATCGTAGATGTAAATCTACACGAAGGAGATATGATAACCCAAAGATACTCCGTAACCGGATTGCCTATCGATGTTTATGTGCTGAAGCTAGCCGACACACGCGCCGTCACCATGACGGGCGTAGTAGATGAAATCGATGTGGGCAAAGTATCAAAAGGCCAGAAAGCAACCGTTCTGATTGACGCGTTTCCCGGCAAGACATTCGACGGCCAGGTACAATTCATTTCACCTTATGGGACGTTACAGACAGGCACCGGTACTTATAAAGTTGAAATTGCACTCGGTCCCGAGGCGGCTCCATATCTTACAGGAGGGCTGACGGCTACAGCCGAGATACTCGTCGATAAGCATAATGATGTCTTACTTATACCCAATAGTGCCTTGCATGTACAGGGGACTGAAAATTGGGTTTATGTAATTAAAGAAGACAAGATAGGTCAAATAGAACAGAGGCAGGTGCAAGTCAGGTTACAAAGCCGAACTCAGGCTGAAATTTTAGCTGGCTTGAGTGAAGGCGAAAAGGTATTACTGGAAACAGGCAATACGCCCGCCAGGTCACTGAACAGCGCTGACTAGTAACTGGACAATTGTAACTACTTCGGAGGCATGTGTTATGGCAAATAAATTGGGTGACAGAATGAAATCGATGCTCTCGACAAGAACAGGCAAGATTATTTTCTTTGTAGCCTGCGTCTTTGTGATTGGAGGTGCAGCACTAGGCATCAATCTTTGGTATCAGAACTACAAATATGTAAGTACCAGCAATGCAAATATATCGGCCCCACTAATATCTGTTGGCGCATTAGCACCATGTCAGATAATTAGCCTTGATGCTGATTATGGCAGTTATGTAGAGAAGGGACAGAGAATCGCCATCGTCGGTATACCTCGGTCGGATAATCCAATTAACATGCAGGGATTAAAAGATACACCCATAGGTCGAAGCAATATTGAATCCCCGGTCAACGGTTATATAGCTGCAGTCTGGACTTATCCCGGTGCGGTGGTCAGTCCGGGTCAACCCATAGTAACGGTGTACGACATTTCGGAGACGTGGGTATTAGCCAATATAACTGAGACAGATATTTACCGGCTAAAGCCAGGGCAAGAAGTACAAATTACTGTTGACAGCCTTGGTGGTGCCAATTTGAAAGGGCACGTGGAAGGTATCGCAGCGGCTACTGCTGCCAAGTTCTCAATTATACCCCAGAGCAACACCACGGCTAAC
>JAPLHH010000108.1 GCA_026389735.1 Chloroflexota bacterium
ATTGGATAAAGCAGCCACTGACTACAGCAAGGCAATTGAGCTTGCCCCCAGCTACGCCATGGCTTATTACAATCGGGGAATTGTGTACGACAACATGGGACAAGCTGATTTGGCTCTCGCCGACCTGAATAAGACTATAGAGCTATCAGATGACGCCGACCTGACTGCGGCAGCCAGGGAACGTATATCAGAGATCCAGCGCCGAAAGTAGTACGAGGCTAAACCCTCGCCACCACTGACCTGTCATCTCTAATGCTCTTTGTCATTCTGAGTTTGTCATCATGAGGGAGTCCTCGCTATCTGTCATTCTGAGGAGCGAAGCGACGAAGAATCTAGCGAATAATCTCTCAATCCTCAGGATAAACTCCGCGACCGAAGAATCTAACCAAAATAAAGTCTGTGAAGAGCTGCGGTTCTTCGCTACGCTCAGAATGACAAAAAACGACCAATTCAGGGCACAAAATGACTACCTCGAGAAATTTTGATTTTTGGCTTCTAACTTTTGATTTTATCCTCAAAGAAGGCGGTTACCTTCTCTGCCAGCACTGCCTCATATCCCAACCAGAAATGGTCAGCCCCAGAGATAAGTTCAAATTGCTTCGGTTCAGCCGCCTCTCGATCCAACAACTTCGCCTGGTCAAGCGGCACAACAAAATCATTAGTGCCACAGATTATGAGCTTGGGCTTGGTGCAGCCCTTCAATTGGGATGACTGTAATGGGCCAGGAGGCAGTGAAACGAGTGCTACCGCCTTGACTCTCTCGTCAGCACAGGCAGCAGGCAAAGCTACAGCGGCGCCAAAGGAATAGCCCAGCAGCCCCAATCTGTTACTATCCACCGCAGGCTGGGAAACAAGCCAGCTTATGGCTGCTTTTACATCCTCTTGTTCATCAATGCCATCCCCATAGCTACCCTGGCTGCCACCCACACCACGAAAGTTAAACATAAAAGCAATTGTAGACCTTTCAACCAAAGCCGAACTTACCGCCAGAATAACGTTGTTATCCATTGAACCACCATAAAGAGGATGAGGATGGCACAGCACTACTGCGGGGAAAACTCCATCGCCGTCAGGGAGATAACAAAGACCTTGAAGGGTAAGCTTACCACAGGGGAAAGATACAGCGCTTTGTCTCAGCCTTTCTTCTCCCGTTTGCTTTCCCACCAGGCCTTAAGTCTGACACGTACTTCTTTTTCGTAGCCCTGGTCACTGGGCGAATAGTAGCGCTTTCCCTTAAGTAGGTCTGGCAGGTTCTGCTGTTCAACAAAGTGGCCCGGGTAATCGTGGGCATATTTGTAACCTTTCCCATATCCAAACTCGCGCATCAACTTGGTCACCGGATTGCGCAGGTGAAGTGGCACTGGCTCATTACGACTTCGTTCAACATCTTGCTGCACCTTGGAGTAGGCTTCATACAGAGAATTACTTTTTGGCGCCGTAGCCAGATAGGTTACTGCCTCAGCCAGAGCTAGGCTGCCTTCAGGCATGCCTATAAAGTGTACTGCCTGTTGTGCAGCCACAGATACCATCAATGCCTGAGGGTCAGCCATGCCCACATCCTCAGAAGCAAAGCGCACCAGTCGCCGGGCAACATAAAGAGGGTCTTCCCCAGCCTCGAGCATTCGTCCCAGCCAATATATCGCCGCGTCCGGGTCGGAACCGCGTAGCGACTTATGAAGTGCCGAAATAATGTCATAATGTTGGTCGCCATCCTTGTCATAAAGCAAAGCCCTACGCTGCAGCGCTTCCTCAATAGTCTCTAGGCTAAGGCTACGATGCCCGTCAGCCTCGGACGCAGTGGCTTGAGTTGCCATCTCTAAAGCATTGAGCGCCACTCGAGCGTCGCCATTAGACATAACAACTAAATGCGCTAAAGCATCTTCAGACAGCTCTACCTTCAATTTCCCCAGCCCCCTGTCTTCGTCCTTAATAGCTCGTTCGACGATAAGACGAACCTCTTCATCAGTTAATGAATTCAGGGTAAACACCCGGCATCTGGAGAGCAGGGCGGAGATAACCTCAAAGGAAGGATTCTCTGTGGTAGCACCGATGAGGATTACCACACCATTTTCCACGTATGGTAATATGGAATCTTGCTGAGTTTTATTAAATCGGTGAATTTCATCGATAAACATGACAGTCCGTTGTCCTGAAAGCTTACGCCTGCGCCTTGCCTCGTCCACAATGCGGCGCAAATCAGCTACACCAGCACTGACAGCGCTCAGCGGGCTAAAATGCGACTTGGTAACATTGGCTATAACATAAGCCAAAGTTGTCTTGCCGTTGCCCGGTGGCCCCCAAAGAATCATCGAAGGCAACTGGTCTGACTCGATGCACTTTCTCAGCACCCGCCCCTCGCCCACCAGATGCTCCTGCCCCACGAACTCGGCAAGACTGCGCGGTCGCATTCTGGCTGCCAAAGGTACATCGTGAAGCAACCCCTCGTCCTCCACAGACACTTCCTCCCCCTTCGCTTCCAACTTACCCAAGTCGAAAAGAGTCATGCTAACCCGTCTTCTCCTCCCTCCCCACCACCTGAGCTAGCTTGGCTGCTCTGTCGTAATAGTTCTTAATCCTATCCACGTAAACCAATTCTGATATTATCACAGTGACTTTGGTAAAACCTTTGGCCCCATAGAAACTACCATCTCTCATTTCAGCATTGGGCGCCAAGTCTCGCAAGCGATTACCTAAAACCTTAATCATATCGACATTGGCTTTTCCAGCCGGCGCCGAAAGAAGATACAAAGCTCTGCCGGCATCTTCCAATTTGCAATCAACCGACAATCGCATCAAAGCCAAGTTCATCGCTTCCATAACTTTGAGCGTCTCTGAGCTCTTCTCCTCAAAGCCTGGTGCTCTTCTCCACGGAAATATTGATGATGACAATTGCGCCTTGCCCACGCCTATCGCCGTCCAACTAACTATAGTCTGCAATATATCACCAGCATCGAGCATTTTGCCGATAACATCTTTCGAACCAGCCATCTCACCCGCACAAAGAAGGTCATAGAACGGAAGGACCAACTCTCTATTCAAACTGCCCATCTTCTGGGGTGGTGGTATATTCCCTAGCATTCCCAAACCCCCATTATCCGCCAAAATCACGGCATCAGCTATCTTATCGATAGCCTTGAGACATATAGCTGTATTATGAACACGCTGCGGGTCATCTAGCTCAGAGTCAAAGGGTAAAACAAGAAGCACATAGACCGGCTTATCTACGTGGCGTTCCTTGAGCAACTGCGCCAGTACCGGAACTCCTCCCGAACCAAGGCTCCCAGCGGCACCGGCGACAAACAGAAAGGCATCCGTATTGACAAAAGCACCAAGCCTCATGGCTAACGTCACCCGCTCGCTTTCCTGGCGCATTAATCTAACACCAGCTTCAGTCGACTTATCACCAAGCTCAACAGAACCACGAATCAACACAGGTTTCAACCACTCCCATCCAGGTTTGGTTAATTCACCTAAAAGGGCTTGATCATTATTAACCGCATAGGCGCATGCAATTATGTTGACATGCCGCTCAGTTCTTGCCATCTTATTTAATTCGGCGAACTCGCGAGCCACCTTACAACCACAATCTCCAACACCGATAACCATCAATTTCATAGTACTTTTATCTCCTTGCCAAAAAACTAACAGATATATACCTTTATGTCAAATAAATCTTTTTACTCTAAAACGATACAATTCTATCGGCTCTTCGGCTGATATGCCAGCCTTAGCTCGGCAAATTCCGATTTGCTCCTCAACGCTGTCCACATTTTTGAGATTAGGCAGCAATAGCCCGCGCCTGAAACCGCATTCCACAATTACACCATATTCCTTTGGGTCAAGCTGGTCAACGCTTCGCACCGGCTCCGGTTCAGTAAGAACATCCACGCTGTATTCAAGGTCATCCAACTCAGAAGCTTCAACCGGCGTAAACCGAGGGTCTTGCGTAGCTGAACTTATGGCATTGGCTACGATTTCCTCAGCTATGTTCCGCCTTGTTGGCATAAAAGTACCGATGCAACCCCTCAACTCACCACGTTTCTTAATAGACACAAAAACTCCAGCCCTCCCCTTCATCTCGACAGTAAGCTTCTTTGGCCTGAGCACTTTGCCATGGCAAACATAGTTTTCCACTGCCTCTTTGGCTAACTTCACTATCGGATGAAGCTGCTTTGCCATGTCAGTGCATCACTCCCCGACTATTTTACTATTATCCCGGCATAGCCTACTACACTGCCATAATCGCCAGATATGTCACCGCTAGTCTGATATTTGATCAATTCCGCTTTTTTAGCGCCCAATTCTTTAGCGGCAGAGATAAGGCTAACTACCGGTGCATAACCGCACATTGATATATCAAACTTATCAACTCGTCTTAATAACTCGTCCTCATCCAAATCAAGTATGGCCTCAATAGCCTGACTATCCTTCTTCCGAGCAATTTCATGCGGCTCATAATGGGTCATGTCACTGCTGGCCAGGATTATAATCCCCTTCTTCGACTCCTTAATCGCACTGGCCAGTTCCCTGCCGATTTTCTTATATATGGCACCGCTGGCATGGGCAAGAACTATAGGCACTATCCTAACATCTGGTTTAAAATACTGCAAAAATGGCACCTGAACCTCAAGCGAGTGCTCAAATTGATGTGCCAGATGGTCTTCTTCTAAATAGCTTGAGGAGGCTAAAATTCGCTTTCCAAGCTCCGAGTTAATCTCTGTCTCACCTAAAGGCGTTTTCCACGTCCCTTTCGGCATGATACTAAAAGCCTTTCCTCGCCCGGTATGATTAGGGCCAAGAATGACAAAGGTATCCTTGAATTTGACCCTAGATATGACCGCCGCAGCTACTGTACCCGAGTAGATATATCCGGCATGAGGCGAAACCAGTCCGATTACCTCAACTTTCTCCGCCTTGTCATCCACCATGCTTTCAATCATCCTCTTGAGCCCGTCTGATGAGCCTGGGTAAAACTGTCCGGCAGCAACTGGACTCCTAATCATGGTGACCCTCCTCATAAAGCTGAGACCTGACGAGACCAACCAATCGTCTTAATATTAAGCTCAGCTCCGCAGAACTTGCATTTGGAACCGTCGACGCCCACCACCTGAACATCATAGCCAAACCTCTGAATCACCACTTTGTCGCAGGAGTAACAAACAGTGTTTTCCGTCCCGTGACCGGGGACATTGCCCAGATAGACAAAGCGCAGCCCGACTCTCTTACCAATATTGTAAGCTTTTTCTAAGGTGGATATCGGGGTCGGTGGCAAATGCACCAGGTTATGGTAGGGATAGAATCGAGTCACGTGCCATGGCGTCAGCTCTCCCAGCTCGTCCCGCATCCAGCTAGCGATTCCGCGTAGCTGCTCATCGTCGTCATTCATCGTTGGGATTACGTTGGTCACTACCTCAACGTGCATACCCCATTTCTGCTGCGCCCGTTTAGCCACATCGAGAATACCTCGCCACCGGGGGATTTTGGCCAAGTCCCGGTATAAGACATCAGAAAAACCCTTGATATCGACCCGCCAGGCATCGAGATAAGGCCCGATGGTATCCAGGGCCTCAGGCGTTAGATAACCATTCGTCACATAACCTGTGTAAAGACCATCCTTTTTGGCCAGTTTCGCTGAATCCAGCGTATATTCAAACCATATGCTCGGCTCGTTATATGTCCAGGTGATACCACCACAATTACGCTGCTTTGCTAACCTCACAGCTTCTTCTGGTGGTATGCGGCGTGATTCATCTGTCACCTCAGTTGGCTCCTCAACACAGGAAATCTGCCAGTTCTGGCAATGCTTACAATGGAAATTACACCCCCAGCTGCCTAGAGACAAAGCCAGACTCCCCGGGAAAAAGTGGAACAACGGTTTTTTCTCAATAGGGTCAACGGCTATAGAAGAGGCCTGAGCATAATTAAGGACGTGAAGAATACCGCCATCGTTTCGGCGCACCCGACAAACCCCAAACTTGCCCGGGCCGATAACACAACGCCATTGACAGACATTGCAGCGTACCCTGGAGTCAGGAAGCTTTTCATAAAGTAACCCTTCAACCATAGGCTAAACCACACCCTATACAAATTATATCACTTCAACCTGACCATTATAAGAGCGTGTTCACCCTTGCCTTCCACCCAGAAACCTGAAATTCTAATATCTAAGCTCTAAACATCAAATTCAAAATACAAGTTTTCAAATGTCTTGAATTTAGAGCTTTGAATCTGTTTAGGATTTCGTATTTGGTGCTTATAATTTGGTATTCAGGTGGCGGCGGAGGAGCAGGCAAGAGCCACTAGACAATGCTCAAAACTTAGTTTACAATTCCTTGGATGAAACCTAGAAGGGGAGCCAATGATTCTAGAACTCAATGAAGCGCAAAAAATACTCCAGAAGAATGCCCGTGACTTCATGGAACGAGAAATAATCCCCATTGCCGATGAATATGACCGCAAATATCACCCCCTGCCCAAAGACGTAGCTCTAGACCTGCTAAAGAAGCTAGTCTCTCTCGGCTATGTAGGCTCAACTTTGCCTCCAGAGTATGGCGGTCAAGGCCTGGATCTCATCTCATACGCTGTCCTCGGCGAGGAACTCGCCCGCGCTTACCTCAGCTTAGGCATGATTGTGCTGATGCAGGACGGCGGTGTGCTGCCAATGATAGTCGCACATGGTACCCCTGAGCAAAAGGCAAAGTACATCCCAAAGATAATGTCGCTGGAAAAAATCACCTGCTTTTGCTTGACCGAGCCTGATGTCGGCTCTGGAGCCCGGGATTTAAAAACTTCAGCCGTACTTGACGGAGACCATTATATACTCAACGGTACCAAAACATGGATAACCAACGGTGGCATCGCCGACCTGGCAGTCGTCTTCGCCTCCACCGACCGAAGCAAAGGAGCTAGAGGTATTTCCTGCCTGCTTGTCGATAAGGCTGAGTCGCCATTTACTACCAGGGAGCTGCCCAAATTGGGCTGCCGCTCTTGCCCCACTTCAGAACTGAATTTCGAGGATTGCCGCGTGCCCCGGAGTAACCTGATTGGCACCCCGGGCAGTGCCTACCTATTGGCGCTCGCCGAGCTAGCTAAACTTCGAGTCGCCGTTGGAGTTGGCGCGCTAGGTTTAGCTCAGGCCTCAATCGATGCTGCCGTCAAATACGCCCAGGAGCGAAAACAATTCGGTCGTCCTATCGGCAGCTTTCAGCTCATTCAGGAAATGATTGCTGACATGGCCATCATGACCGATGCCGCCCGCTTTCTCTGCTACCGAGCTTTATACCTTATAGACAAAGGCCAAATTCCCTTCAAAGAAGCCTCTATGGCAAAAGCTTACAGCACCGAAATGGCTGTTACGGTAACCTCCAAAGCTATCCAGGTACATGGCGCCTACGGCATCTCCGAGGAATACCCTGTTGAGCGCTATTTCCGTGATGCCCGCACTCTTACTTTCCCCGATGGCGCCACACAAATTCAAAAACTAGTCATCGGCCGTGAGATGCTTGGCATATCAGCCTTCGTCTAGGACGCTGCGCTTTCATCTGTCATTCCGAGCGAAATGTAAAAATCAAATATTAAAATGCAAAATGACAAATCAAAAGTCAAAAGTAAGGGCAGACATTTAGGTCTGTTCGCCTCGAACAGGTCTTGCCCCGCGTTTCCTGACTCCAAATAGCAAAAGACAATTTTTGCTTTTTTACCTGTCATTTTAACTTTTGACTTTTAGCTTTTGACATGGCGAAGAGATTCATCCGTACAGTTTTGAGTTTTGGGAATTTGAAATTGGTATTTATTTAGGATTTAGATATTCGAATTCAGGATTTGAACGTATGTTGGTTATCGGCTTAACTGGCAACTTCGGCACTGGCAAGACCTCAGTATCTCAAATGCTGGCTGAGCTTGGTGCCGTCGTAATCGATGCCGATAAGTTAGGTCACGATCTTCTCCAACCCGATACCGAGACCTATAGAGAAATATTGGCAGCTTTCGGCAAATCTATACTGAAGCCCAACGGGAAAATAGACCGCAACAAGCTAGGCAAACTAGCCTTCGCTGATGCCGCGTCCCTAAACCGACTTAACCAGATAATGCACCCCAAGATGTACGAATTTGCCAAGAGGAAAATAGAGGAATATCTCAAGACAGATACTAAAATCGTGGTCCTCGAAGCTGCTCTGCTCATCGAAGCCGGCTGGACGCCGCTCGTAGACCAGGTCTGGATTACCGTAGCGCCAGAAGCCATAATAGTAAGACGGCTGAAAAGCGGAAGGGAACTCAATGAAGACCAGGTTCTAGCTCGTCTCAGCACTCAAATGCCATCGGAAGAGAAGGCGAAGCAGGCTGATGTGGTCATCGACACCGATTGCTCCCTCGATGAGCTCAGAACAAGAGTAACTGAGCTATGGCACAACCTAATGTAAGGAAATTCACTTAAACTAGCCGTTCTCAAATATTTCAGAGCCGGTTTGTTAGAGTGACTGATAGACATCGATGCTGCCGATATCAAACCACAGCTCGCTGAAGGTGTATGCATGGACTTCGTCTGTTTCTATCAGGTAAGCGATGAAGTTGCCTAGATTGTCTCTCTTGCCCTGAGCACAGCATTGAAACAAGAGCGGAAATATCCGAGGTGGGAGAATGTAGCAGGCGATGGCGATGAGGCTCGATTTAGGCTGTGCCGGCTTCTCCTCAAATCCAGTTATCTTGTGCCCATCTAACTGGACAACGCCATATTGGCTGGCTTTACTTTTGTCGCCGATATCATAAACAGCTACCAGGGTGTTTTTGCCATTGTAAGCAGCGATGAACTGGCGCAGGTCAAGCTCGAAGTAGTTGTCGCTGGCAATGACCAATAAATCATCATTTATGTTTTTGGCTCTAATCCAGTAATCCAGTGAGCCTACAGCGCCAAATGCTTGCTCCTCGGTGAAGACCGGCTCGACACACAGGGTAACTGCCCTGCCTATAGTATCCTGCCAGCGGCGAAAATCAGCTTCGAACTTTTTATTAATGTTAACCAGGATATCTATATCCTGCGGAATCCAGCCCACAATGTGGCTTATTGATGCTTTGCCTTTGTACTCGAGCAGCGCTTTCGCTTTTGTGGTAGTCAGCGGATAAAGCCTCGTCCCGAAGCCGCTAGCCAGTATCAAACTTTTCATTTAGCTGAGCTTACCTTGATTCTTACTTGACTCCTGACGTCTCGCCGTACAGTCGATCCTTCCAGCGGACACCCAGACCAACCACTTCCCGCCAACCGCCATAAAGACCAGCCGCAAAAAGGAAGGAAAAAGCGAGCGGATGCAAGAAAGTCGAAAAGAGTGATTGTCTAAAATGATGGTCCACCAGCCAGCGCATAAATATAATCATGGCCGTTTGGAAAGCGACAATGAATCGCCAATCGGTAGGAGCCGCCGTTGACAAATAGCCATTCCACAGCCAGTAGAACGGAGCCAGACAGAAAACAAAGCCAGCAGCTAACAGCCCAACCAACGCTGCCGGGGATAACGCTGCCACTGAATATATCCACTTGACAAACCCCTCCCAAATCGCCCCCACATCTCGGTACATGCGACAATAGAACACTGTCGATAAATCAATAGCGATATGCCGACCACCATGTCGAACTGTCTCAACCCCTAGCCACACGTCCTCCAGTATTTTATCTTTTACTGCCATATGTCCGCCGATCCGCCAGTAATCTTCCCTGGGGAAGAGGAGAAATTGACCGATAGCCAGCGATGGTCTCGGCGCTCCGGAGCGATGCATCCACCACAACGGCAGCCAGCTCATGATAACAAAGTACATTAACGGCATTGCGATCTTCTCAGGAAGAGACTCAGCCATCTGACGAGGAAAACCAGAGAGCAGGGAAGTCTTAAGCTCCAGAGCCAGAGCCAGCGTGCTGCGCAGCATGTGGGGCGCATGTGTGGTATCGGCATCAACAAATAGCAGCCAGGAACCTCTGGCCTTCTCAGCAAGCTGGTAGCAGGCGAAAGGCTTGCCCGCCCAGCCTTCAGCAAGCGGTTCACCTTTTATCAGCCTGATGCGCTCGTCCTTAGCTGCCATCCCCTCCACAAGCTCAGCCGTGCTGTCTGTGGAGTTATCGTCCAACACCAGAACCTCGAAGTTGGGGTAGTCCTGTTTCTGCAAGGACGACAAGCAGGTTTCTATGTTTTCCTCTTCGTTCCTGGCAGGAATAAGTACCGAAATAAGAGGCGCTGGTTCGGCTATCTTGCTATTAATATCCGGTCTCCTGAGCGATCTCAAATTAAGGATGAGATTAGCCGCAAAGACAACCAGCAAGACAGCAACTATTATCTGATAAAGCATTCTCTCAATCCTGCTAGTGGCGGCTTAAGTGCGCCGTTTTTCTAGCTTGAATCCAGGTGATAAGTCTCCCTTTAAGTCTTGGCCTAGTTTTCAGGTCATCAAAGTGTTTTACCGCCAGTATTGCTATCACACATAGCATAAACAGCGGTTCTAATGATACTCCTTTTTCAACCACCAAGTAAATCAATGTGGCCGTTGTGGCGAACATCACCCGCCAAGCATCAACACCTATTAAGAGGAACCCCAATATCATGAAGATAACAACTGAAATAAACATCTCATGTTGCGGTAGCGCTAGCAGGACACCACCCATCACTGCCAGTGCCTTGCCTCCATTGAACCGCAGTATCGGGGTGAAAGCGTGACCCAGAATGGCGCTCAGTCCTACCGCCATCACCATCACTTCAGGCAGTCCAAAGTAATAATGTGCCAGGGCTACAAAAGGAACGCCTTTCCCTATATCCAGAAACACAGCAAAGACAAACGCCTTGCGGCCTCCAGCCCGCAGAACATTAAATGCCCCCGGATTGCCGTCTGCATAATTTCTTATGTCCTTATCTAGTAGCCACTTCCCAATCCACAACGAAAAAGGACAGGCACCAAGCCAAAAAGCGGCCACAATAAGCAATACAAAATAAAATATCTCCACTCTACAGATGCCCCCTAGCTAAATACGTGGATCTTACCTCGTATTACAAGGTAAAGCATAACCCATAGCCCCTTTTCTGTCAATAGGGCTAATTCCAGATTCTGCATACACAACTCGTTGTTACCGCCGGTTCTCGCTTCGGGTTTTGGGCGGTATCATGGCTTCGCAAGGCACCTTTGTCTGACACAGTCCGCAGCCCAGGTAGCGACCAATATAACCTTCTTCTCTTCCCAATTCCTTGAGTATTTCTTTTTGTTTGGTAAAAAGGAACTCCTGGCATTTGTTCTTGTCATGCCCCTGCTCACTGATGGCGCCAGCAGGACATCGCTCGATACAACGCCGACATGACCCATCCCAATAATAGAGACAGTTGGCTAAATGGTCTTTGTAGGCTCTAGGGCTTGGTGGGATTTTCACATCGGTCACCACGCTACCGCAGCGCATGGCAATCCCTCTAGGAGTAATGAAGCCATCGCTGAGGCTGAAAGTCCCCAGTCCAGAAGCGTAGGCAATGTGCCTCTGTGACCAGTTAGATGCCAGGCCGCTGGGCAAATTCTTCAATCTATAGAAACCCGCCAACTCCGGGGCAACAGCCTGACAGCCTAAACTTTCCAGCAGGGATACTACGTAACGTGACAATTCGTTGACGAAGTCCTGACCGTGCCAGCGCGTATGATTCCACCTTCGAGAGGTGACCACGGTTTCCTTGCGCAAGCTGAGTCGCGTTTTGTAGACAACCGGCAAGACAAAAGAGATTACGCTCACGACTGATGGGTGTCGTTGCCCGCTCCCCTTGGACTCAAAGTGTTTCTCCAGAGCCTCTCGTGGAGTAAGGTGGAAATCGCCTATTATCGCTTTGTATTCCTGAAAGACAGCGTCATCCCCATCAGCAAAACCAACCAGTGGCTCATCGAAAACATGGCCGCCATCGAAGGCTTGAAAGCGGTTGCCCGGGCTTGCAGCCGCATATTCTTTAATCGCCTCCTCGAGAAACGCAGCCGGGCTTGCCTCAAATAGTTCTTGATTTAAGCTACCCGCCACTGAATAGCCTCCGCGGGTTTTCCACCATCATGGCGTTAATCCTGTCTTCACTGACTCCTGCTTCTTTCAAAGCGTCAACACAAGCCCCGGCGGCTGCTTCCCGGTCGTACGGTGGAGCCAGCGCATCACATTCCCAACCCAGATAACCAAAAGTCAGATGCTCGTGAATCAGGGGCTGGCCCAGTTCATCTGCGGAAATCTGGCCGAGCACAGTATTAACCTTGGCCATGATACTCCTTACGTCTTCTTTCGTTTGGCTTGAAGTAGTTGTAAGGCTAAAGCCTGCTCACTGGCCGACCTTAAAAGGTCGCAGCTACATTCGCCAGGATAATGGCTGGCTTGCTTACCATTGGACAAACATGGGCATGATGACGTGGACGTAGTTGTCGACGCCCACGGGGCGGAGGACGCCGGGGCTGGAAGAAGTGGTGGTCTCCAGAGCAACTTGTTTCTGATGAAGGACAGACAGGACATCGGAGAGGTATTTGGCATTGAAGGCAATCTTGGCCGCCTCGCCGTCAATCAAAGCATCGATCTCGCTGACGTTATCTCCAACCTCCTCAGCCCGGGCTGAGATATTCACCTTGCCGGGGGTAAGCTCAACGCCGGGGGTGATGACCAGCCGGACAATGCCGCTGCCATCGCGGGCGAAAATGGAGGCCATCCTGATGGCTCGCAAGAACTCAGCCACGTCAACAACCGCCCGGGTAACATAACTCTGCGGGATGAGCTGCGAGTAGTTGGGGAAAGCGCCCTGGATAAGCTGGGACACCATCTCTATGGTCTTGAGCTTAAACAAAATCTGGCTCTTTTGCTGATTTACAGTGATTTCAACCGGTTCCTCCTGGTCGGTGAGGAAGCGGCTTAATTCGTTCAAGGCTCGCGCCGGCACGATTATGGCGGTTTTATTTTTAACCGGCTCCAGTAGAGAGGTATTATGTACAGCCAATCTAAAGCCATCAGCCGCCGCCAGATCCAGCTTGTCTCCATCAAATTCAAGCTGGTTCCCGGTAAGCACGGGGCGGGATTCTTCAGTAGCGGCAGCAAAGGTGACCTGGCTAATTCCTTCCCTCAAAGCTCCAACCTCAATTTTGGTAGCTATGCCATCGCTGACCT
>JAPLHH010000253.1 GCA_026389735.1 Chloroflexota bacterium
CTTGGCACCATCGACTTGTCCGAAAACCACTGAACCACAGCACACAAGCTGAAAGGGGGGTGATAGATTTCAAGGCATAACAGCCGAGGTGCCAGAGATAAGTAAGGGCTATGATTAGCCGCCGGCAGAGAAGATTTTCAGACAGCTTGAGTTAAACACCCGCAGGAAAGGAGAAAGGTAATGGCTAGTCAAAAATTTGAAATGGTTTTCACGAAAGGTGTGCCGCCTGCTGAAGGGGGATACCCTGGATTCAACCCCAGGACAGAAAAGGCGGACAGAATGATTATCGAGTATGATGTCGCTGTGCCGATGCGTGATGGAGTAAAGATATACGTCGATGTCTTTCGACCGGAGGCAGAGGGGAAATACCCGCCTCTTATTTGTTGGGGCCCCTATGGCAAACACGGTTTAATAAAATACGAGGATATGGGGAACTGCGACTTAAAGGACGTCGATTTTAATAGGCACACCAAATTTGAAGCGGCTGATCCTGTTTATTGGTGCCGGAGGGGCTATATCATTATCAATGCGGATCAGCGTGGTAGCTGGAATTCCAAAGGCGACCTAACATTCATGAGCCCGCAAGAAGTAGAGGATTGTTATGATCTGATCGAATGGGCAGGCACCCAAAGCTGGAGTAACGGCAAGGTTGGTATGCTTGGTGTCTCCTACCTGGCTTGGACCCAGTGGAAAGTGGCGGCGGCCCATCCGCCACATCTGGCGGCGATTAATCCTTGGGAGGGAGTAAGCGATTTTTACCGTGAGCTTGCCTACCACGGAGGCATCCCTGAGACGAAGTTTGTTCCCATGGTGTACGGCTTCTGGTGCTTCTCGAATACACGAGTAGAAGATTTCGTAGAGATGGCAAAGCGGCATCCGCTGTTTGATGATTACTGGGCCAGCAAGAACGCTGATCTATCAAAGATAATGGTACCTGCCTTTGTGGTAGCGAGCTGGACGGATCACGGCCTGCACACCCGTGGGACACTGGAAGGTTTCAAGAAAATCGCTTCCAAGGACAAGTGGCTGATAGTTCACGGGCGAAAGAAGTGGTGGCATTTTTACCAACCAGAAAACGTGGAAAAACAGAGACAGTTTTTCAACAGGTTCTTGAAAGGTATCGATAACCATGTAAAAGAGTGGCCTAAGGTCACGCTGGAGATCAGAGAAAAATACTATGTTGGCAAGCTCAGGACCGAAAACGAATGGCCGCTGTTACGCACCCAATATACGAAACTTTTCTTGAACGCGAGTGACGGAAAAATGAGCAAGTCTCCGGTCAAAAAGGAAGCACAAGTTCGCTATAATGTGAATGATATAACCAATAAAACTCAGAATGCTAAGTTTCAATTCAAGTTTGACGAGAAGACTGAGCTAACAGGATATATGAAGCTGAAACTTTGGGTACAGGCAGACGGTAGCGACGACATGGATTTGTTTGTAGCGATAGAGAAATTTGATCGTGCCGGGTATCGTGTCCCGTTTGCACACTATGCTAATCATGACGATGGTCCAGTCGCTCTTGGCTGGTTACGAGTTTCCCATCGTGAACTCGATGAGGAGAAATCAACACCTTACCAGCCTGTACACAAGCACACGAGAGAAATAAAGCTTAAGCCCGGTGAAATTGTTCCGGTAGAGATCGAAATCTGGCCTTCAAGCACCCTGTTTGAGCGGGGCGAGAAGCTACAGGTCGTGGTGCAAGGTAGTGATATCTATTTCTACTACCCCGAAGAGTATATCACCGCTGGGCATACGCAAACTGTAAACAAGGGCGAGCATGTAATCTATACCGGCGGCAAGTACGATTCTCATCTTCTTGTACCAGTTATTCCGGCTGATTGAACCTGTATTTGCCATCAATAAACACTAATACAAGGATTAATAGGGAAAGAGGCAGACTTGTCTTGCCAAAATGTCTAACCATCGCACACGTTGGCCTCAGCAAGAGTCATCTTTGCTTTACATATTATATTCCTGTACTTGTTTGTCATCAACATATTTCTTCATTCGGGACCTCCTGTCCTGCAGAAAATTTTGTCATTTGGCTATTTGATAGACTACTTGACCAA
>JAPLHH010000043.1 GCA_026389735.1 Chloroflexota bacterium
CTTGATGCAAATATTCTAATTACCATTAAAAAGGGCGATATATTGGAACATGTCTTTATGTCTGCTCCTGGCTTTGGTGATCCCTTTGAAAGGAATCCTGAGAAGGTGAGAGAGGATGTAAGGAATGAGCTGGTATCAATACAGAAGGCTAAGGAAGAATATGGGGTAGTCATTAACCCGGTCACATTGGAGATCGATGTTGAAGCAACAGAGAAACTACGAAAGCAGCACAAAAAGAAAGTTCGACTATAGGCACTCATATTATACCCAAAGAGGCTCCAGATTTGATTGATGCCCCCAGGTCACAAGGAGATAATACCCTCCAAGAGCGCAGATAGATGCGCGAGTATTGATCAAAATGAAGATCCTGTTGTGTGAACTAATGGTGGGAGGAACTACTCGATGTGGAAGTGCTTCTTGTATATACCAAAATCTGGTTGCGAAACGAAACACTCTTAAGCTGGAGCCAAAACTAATGCCTAAAATTCTTAGGTTAGATGGCTCGAACAGAGCTCGGCTAACTCTTTGTAGTAGTCTAGCTTGCTATATTGCCTGGTGTCACGACAAAATTGTGGTACCCATTTTAATATATGTTCAGTCACAAACTGGTCCTTCAGCTTCAAGTAGCGCCACCTCCTCCTATGAAAGCATAGTGCAAATTATCGAAATCTAACAATCAGCATCCGATGCCGAGAAAGGAGTTGGTAGAAATGAATAAGGAACCTAACCAATACGGTATACTGTTTGAAGACGGTCAGCTTGGTTCCTTTCCTATGCATCGATTAAAGCATGTCGACGAGCCGACAACCCTTATCACTGATGATTGGCAGAGGGTTGACGCCCGAGAATCCGCGTATACCTATGCCAAGCGTGGCTATTATGGGTCGGTCGTGCAGAGGGAGCTGCCACGTTTTGCGGCAAAATATCCATTGGCCGCAGCGCAACATGATATTCTGTTTCATATCTGCTGTTTCAAGGGTTGCCAAATTGCTGCCAATCAAGCACCGATTCCTGAGAACCCTAAGGTTTTGAGCCGACATATTAAACGCCTGGGTTACTTTCTCAAGGCCGATGTCATGGGCATTTGCGAACTGCCCAAATCCGCCCTCTATAGCTACGATCTCTTGGGAAATCCCGTGGATCTTGATTATAAATACGCTATCGTAATCGTTGTGGCTAAAGAATACCAGACAATAAATGCTTCCACTGGCTATGATTGGATATGTGACCCAATAAGCTTTCAATCATATCAACGTGCAGGTTTGATAGCTCAAACCATAGCTGAATACATTAGAAAATTAGGCTATCCAGCCTTAGCACAGCATCCGCCAATAGAGGCGGGGCGATATCAAGTTGTCATCCCACCACTTCTTATCTGGGCTGGCATCGGAGAGCTCAGTCGAGCTGGAATTATCCTCAACCCCTTTCTAGGCCTGGGTTTCAAAGCATCTGCTGTCCTGACTGATCTTCCGTTATTACCGGACAAGCCGATTGACTTCGGACTTCAAGATTTCTGCCGAGACTGCAGGGTGTGTGCCCAGGAATGCCCCAGCAACGCGATCCCAATGGGAGACAAAGTTATTTATAATGGCTACGAAACCTGGAAGCTCAATGAACGGCGCTGCGCCAGCTTCAGCATCACAAATAATAAGGGAACCATATGCAATAGGTGTGTGAAGGTTTGTCCGTGGACCAGACCTGCTACTTGGCCGCACAATTTGGTGCGCTGGGGAGTTCAACATTCCAGCATAGTCAGAAAATTCGCAATCATAACTGATCGTCTACTTGGCCATGCAAAAGCCAATAAAAAAACCAAATGGTGGTTTGATTTGGAGGATGTAGATGGGGTTCTGAAAATACCATCAAATAATGGTACTAAAGTTATTCGAGATAGTATAGAAATCCCTTGAATATAAAACTACGATATTTCTGCCTTTGTTTTTATAGTACATAAAGCCATTATACTTGATTTTCATAGGAGGCCAGCTACAGGACAAGAATGAATGATAGGTTTAGAAGGTAGGGTGATCAAAACGTTGACTCCTGTTGGCACTGTCACTGTTGGTGGAGAGTACTGGAGGACCAAATCGGTTAATGTCAATGTAGGAGTCGGTAAGGCGTCTTGGCCGGAAGGGAACAATCCCTGGCAGGTACCCTGGGATCAGGCGTCACCTCTACCTAAAGGCAGTGGTTGATGACTGGATTAGGTCGGGTAGTAGAGTTGAAGGGAAGCCCACAAGCCCCTTGCAGGAGGAGGCTCATGCGCTATGTATCGAGGGAGACCATCGCTGGCTTAATGATGAGAGATTTGATGGGCATGCTTACAAAACGGAGACCGTCTCTGAATTCAGAAACTGTATCCTTAGTATTAGCCATAAGCGAACTTGCTATTTCTGTGGTCATGTCGAGGTCATCTCCATTGCTTGAGGCACAATACCAATTCCTCGTGCCACCCAGTTGTCATAATACATGAAACTGCATGGTGTCATAATGCCCAACAGATACTCAGCTACCCAGACTTTAAGCCTATCTACCACACCATAGCGTAAGTGCTGCGCCCTGACATCAGAATCGGCTAGGTTACAGTAGTGCCTAGTCATGGTAAGCGAAGTGTGTCCTAGCTTTTTCTGCAGTGAGAATGGATCACCGCCATTTCTTAGATACATCACACTCGAAGTATGCCTCAGCTTATGAGCGTAGCATCTTTGGAGGCCAGCCTTCTTCCCGTATTCGGCTATGAGCTTCTCAACCCGCTCTGCGTTAAGGGCACGGCCGTCTGTGGTCAGGAAGAACCTATCTGTTCCTACTGGTTCTGGGCGATGCCTTAGCCTGTATTTGAGTAGGGCCTTCGCCACCTTCTGCCCAAAGGGGATATATCTCTCCTTGCTCCCCTTGCCCATCGCCTTGAGATATCCCTGCTCAAGGTCTACATCGTCGATCCTTAAGTTAGCAATCTCCGAGAGCCGAGCACCAGTATCAACGAAGGTGAGCAACAGGGCATAGTCCCTGAATCCCCTGTCGGTGTGCTTATCCGGCTGTGCTAGCAGTTTCTCTATCTCTTTCTCGGAGAAGGTGGGGACTACCTTCTTGTGTACCTTGGGCATCTTGATCTTCTCCATCGGGTTCTGCTCGATAAGCCCCTCGTGGTAGAGGTAGCCAAAGAATGCCCGTACTGCCCTGGCGTAGGTCTCTATGCTTTGGGGGCTTAGGTTCTCTTTCTGAGGTTTAGCGTAGGGGTGCTTCCTGTACCTGTGACTCTCTTGGAGGGCGATAATAAAGCGCCTCAAGTCATTGCCAGTAATCAGTAGAATATCTTAGTCACTGCCCAGGAAGTCTGCGAAGTAGCCAACGCTTGAGCTAATCCACTCAATCGTTTTGGGGCTCTTTGCTTCGGCTCTGGCGCAGATACGATAAGCTGTCAGCGCATCAGATAGAGTAGTCAACTCTGTCTCCTTACGCTGACAGCTTACAGGCTCCACAAGGATATTTCTACGACTTTGTGCTACATTGCGTGCAGTGAAAGCAGTTGCTCTACTCAGCTTTGTGGAGCGGGAGACGGGATTCGAACCCGCAACAGCCTGCTTGGAAGGCAGGAACTCTACCTCTGAGTTACTCCCGCCAAAATCACGTCCACTTGTGCCGTGAGACTGTAGTTAGCCTATAGCAAGATGCAATCTTAAGGACTAAAGTCCTAGCTATAAATTACCTAACTGATTTGTTGATTTGAACAGCACCCTGACGTATACTGTTTTTATAAACAGCGTGGAAATGAAGGTGGTTCTACGAACACAGGTAACAAGCTTTTATGAAAATTGATGGCTTGACTATTGCTTTCTTTGAATCATCAGATGTATAATCAGAATAATATAGCGTTGCAATGAAAACAGATAGGCGGCTGAAGTTTGGAGCGGGAATAGGAGACAGGTAGAGACCTGAAGTATGCAACAAAGGTGTCCTAATTGCGGTTCGCCAATCGCTCCAGGGCAGCGATTCTGTGGAGGCTGTGGTGCTCAGATAAGCCTCGCTTGCCCTCAGTGTAGGATCACAGTGAGCCCCGGTACTAGATTTTGCCCGAACTGCGGTGCTACGTTAGGCGGAGGCGCGCCCCAACAGCCGGGATGGGGACAGCAGCCAGGTGGGATGCCACCACAACAACCAGGCTGGGGTCAGCAGCCAGGCGGGATGCCACAACAACCTGGGTGGGGTCCGCAGCCAGGCGGGATGCCGCCACAACAACCCGGCTGGGGACAGCAGCCAGCCTGGGCACCGCCGGCACCAAAGAGACAATCGTCGTCATCGAGACCGTTTCTGGTGATGCTGCTAATTGTCCTCTTGATCGGCCTTGGATTTCTTACTGTTAAGTACACACCACTTGACGAAACACTGCTGGGCTTCTTCAAATCTTCCACTGGTGGCACTACTTCTACCGCAGATACCACAAAGCCAGTAATCTCAGATTTTAAGGCAATTGAAATTACCACAACAAAGGCCACTATCACTTGGACTACCGATGACCTGTCCAGCAGCCAGGTTGAGTATGGCAAGACTAAGGAACAAACTTCGCTCTCACCCGCCCAACCTGCAGATGACCCAACTGCACTCGACGCGGAGGGTAAGCCTATCTCGGCAGGAGTCGTTACCCACTCCGTAACCTTGACTGGCCTTGAGCCAAACAACATCACTTACTATTACAGGGTTAAGTCAAAAGACGCAGCCGGGAACGAGGCGGTGTCCCCAGCGTCAGAGTGGAAAAGCTTCACCACGACAGTTCCCGAGGAATAATTACAGCCGCCTCTTGGCATGAGCCTCAGTTAGACAATAGCCTGTTTTTCAGCTTTTGTTCCGTTTTACCGCCACAAGTTGTATAATCAATGCAGGCGGGCTGTATAGCCCGGAGAGCAAGAGAGTGTTTAATCATTCGTCGCTGTCATTGCGAGCCGAAGGCGAAGCAATCTCATGGGATTGCCACGTCGCTACGCTCCTCGCAATGACAATAAACACACCCGGTAAAAGGCGGAGGTGACGATGAAATATATATGTCAGCTAGCCATCACTGCTATTTTACTTTCATCCGGGGCTTGTGCTCAGATGAATAATGCGCCTCGCCATACGGCCGACGAGGTAATAATGATAGCCAAGAGCTTCAGTCCTCAGTGCCAGGTGCAAGTAGCTTCCGAGCCCTGCGGCTGAGGAGGCCCCGCTGCTCCTCAGTATGAGGAGGCTGCCCCAATTCTCACTGCTGAGTATTCAGGGGACGGAATATGGAGTATAACCAAGACCTGCCCGATAAACTCAGAATATAACCGTGCCTGGTATTTCCATGATGATACCGATGAATTAGTATGGAAGTGAGACTAATGCCGAACGATTTAGAAAGAACTGAGGTTAAAAGTGAGTGACATTCTGGATGAAGCCCAGGCATTGGTTCAATGCAAAGCTTGCCCCTGGTATAAGAGCTGCGTCTTGCCCATGCGGCTGACGGAGGATGACTTAAGAAAACAGCTGGAGTCTTCCATACCCGGAGCTACCACTCCGGGAGCAGCGCAATACGGCATGCAACAACTATTATCCGGCCTGGCAGCCGCTGCCGAAAACTCCATCCTCGAAGGTTGTCCGGTATTCATCAACAGGCTTCGCTCTAACCCCAAGCTCGCCGAGCAAATAAAGAAACTGATGCAGGAATGGACAAGAGAAAGCGAAGGGCAAACTTCGTAGAGCTTAGGCATATCCAGCATTTGTTTGCCCGTGCTCCATTTTAAGAACCCCAAATGTACGTGTGGTAGCCGCAAGGCTTTAGCCTTGCCCCTAACATAAGAAACCCTAAGTACCAAATATCAAACAATGTCAAAATTTAAATTCTCCAAATTGAAGTGTTCGTCATCATTGCGAGGAGCAGGATTCCTCGCTTACACTTGGAACAAGCTCCGCAATCTCGGTGGGGCTATCCCCATACTGTCATCGCGAGGTACGGAGTGCCGTGGCGATCCCGGTGGGGAATGGGCAGGGAGATTGCCACGCTTCGCTCGCAATGACATAAAGGCAAATGTTTTGGTCATTGATATTTTGAGCTTTGAATCTGTTTGGTGCTTGGGATTTCGAACTTGCGATTTTTATAATAACGCTGCGCTGCTTTAGCCTCGCGTAAAGCGACCCTTTAGGGTCGCAACTACAATTTAGAAATAGCAGACACTAAAGCAGATACCAGGCACAGAAAAAGAAGAACAAACAGACAAACAGGAAACTACCAATTATAGCGATTAGCTCTTTGTTCATGGTCATTCCCTACACCTCTTTCTGGTTTCTAAACATATAACGAACCAGAGCAGGCATTGGTTTAGGCCTCAGTGCTTAATCAGAGAAACATAATTAGCTTAAGTGAAAAGTAAAGCTGCCAGAGGAAAACAACCTGTCCGAAAAGTTGTGGCTGCAGAGAAAGAGTCAACCAAAATAGCCATGCTCAAAGGTTTCAGGGACAACTGGCTGGGTGTATAATCAGAACGGGTGAATTGTAGGCTATGAAGATGCGACTGAAATGGTATGCCATTATAGCTGTAGCCCTGGTTCTTCTGTCAGTTATGGCTTGCAGTCAGCGAGAGCGTCAGCCGGAGCAACAATTCCTTGACCTCTGTGACAAGATGAAGAAATACATTGAGCAAGCACAGGCTATGGCTTCAGACCTCGAGGATTTCAACTGGAATGAATTTTCCAATATCGGGATACTATGTCCGCCAAAGGGAATATGTCCGGTGGGAAGCCTGCCCATAGTTGAGAAAAGCTCAGTTGTTGAAGAGTTTATGGAACGCTGGGTTTCTCTAGCTGAACGATTGCCATTCCCGCAAACAGCCAAGACCTACTCTGTACAATGTGCTAGCTGTTTGAAGCTCGCCAGCGAGGTCTGTTCACGCAGCCCTTATAATGAATCACAAACGCGTACGCCGGAGGCTGAAAAACTTACACTAACTCAGTGGCAAGAGCTGTGTAGCCAACTGCAATCAGCCTTACAAGGAGCTGAGTATCTGGCCTCGAGGGATAAGACTATTGCCTTAGATTATACATTCCCTCAACTATTGGTGTATCTCGATTCTTCGGATGAAGGGATAAAACAGAAATACCTTGATAAGTTTATGGCTAAATCCGATAAGTATATTCAATTACACGCCGGACTGATACACAATATACAGCAGGCCGAACAAGTGGCATCCGAGCTAGCCAACTGGCAATTCAGCTCGCAAGGCCTTGGAGACCAGTAAGGCATGGAAAGCGGGAGGCATGTGCTCGTTCAGATAGATAGATTACACTTTTATAGTGTAACATTGGGTAATGTCCCCGGTGTCATTGCGAGCCGAAGGCGTGGCAATCTCCCTGCCCATTCCCCACCGAGACCGCCACGTCGCTCACGCTCCTCGCGATGACGGAAAGAAGAACAGGGATAGCAAGCCCTGTTCCGAGCGCCAACGAGGAATCTCGCTCTTATCAATAACAACAACAGCAAGTGTCACTAATGTACTGGACGAGTGCACGGCATTCTATTTTGCCTTGGTTGGGTGTATAATCAAACAAATTGGAGTTTGCAGGCGGCAAGTATGAAAACTAAGCCCAGATGGTATATCGTTTTACTCACTGGCCTGGCTCTCCTATCGCTTTGCTCATTCATTTCCTGCCGGCCGGAACCGCCAGCTATTATTCTTTTCAGTGCCACTCCGTCAGAAATCAATCTCGGCCAGTCAACAAACTTAAAATGGGACATCAAAGATGCTACCAGCATAACTATAGACCAGGGCATAGGGGAAGTTGCTGCTGCCGGGTCAACGGAGCTGTCACCAGCTAAAACCATCGCCTACACTTTAACTGCCACCAATGCCGGCGGTACTGTCAGCAAGTCCGTGGTCATTTATGTCAACCCTCCACCACCGCCACCCCCCGACACTACGCCGCCGGTAATCAAAAATGTCTCGACCTCGTTTGAAAGTGAGACGGTAGCTGTCATTACCTGGTCGACAAATGAGCCAGGCAGCAGCCAGGTTGAGTACGGCAAGACCACAGAATACGGTTTAACTGCCACTTCGGACGAGCTGACCACTGCCCACAGCATCACTTTAAGCGGGCTCGAGCCCAATACTGAATATCACTATCGGGTAAAGTCGAAGGACAAGGCTGGCAACGAAGCCTCGTCAGCGGACAATACTTTCTTCACACTCCAGGAAAAATCGCCGTATTCAATGGAGCTGCAATCCCTCGAATGGGGAAGAAGAACTGAAAGCACGAGCTTTGGCTCAGGCATGAAACCAGTAGAGGGAAAGAAGTATCTGTTTATCAAAGGCACATTACAAAATAAGAGCCATGCAACCTTGCGAGCTGTGATATGTACCATGAACTGCTGGAACGGCAATACTCTTGTGAAATACGAAGTATATGTGTATCATGGCCCTGCCTTGCCCGGGCAGGTCTTTAACTTCGATATTCAAACTGCCGATGACCCAACGGTTAACAATGTGACCGTAGATTTTGCCGATTCTCTAGGGAAGGAAATCGAGGTTATTAAAAAATAGCAAAGAGGTGGCAGATAGAAGCCGGGAGGAGGAAACCAAGACGAATCAAAGTGGAGAATAAGCATGAGTGATACAACTATTATAGTCATACTGGTGGTTTTTCTGCTATTTGTAATGTTTGTCTTGCCACAATTACTTTTGAGGCGGGCCATCCCATCTGTAATTCGCATCCTCCGACAGGGCAACGCAGTTGGGATTGAGAATGCCAAGACAATTGAGGAACTGGGGCTCAAGCCCAAAAACATAGCTCAGGCTATACTCAGGGGGCGTGACTATAAAATTACTGCCTTACAAGTCTTGAGGAATGCCAATATCATCCAGAGCACTGAAGACGGCAAACTCTATCTTTCCGAGGAGAATCTCTCAAATAGTAAATGGAAGGGACACTGATTCCAGTTGTTTGGTGGCAATAAGAAATAGCGGCGGCTGGATTTGAACCAGCGACCAAGGACTTACCAATCCCCTGTCCTCAAATAAAGCTCATGAAATCAACTATACACTTACCTGTCTACATTCTTGCGAATCAGAACTACGTGCTTTCTCTCAGCTCTTTAGTGTGCTCCAAGATTATAATGCCGATAGCCACACCCAGTGCGTTAGCTACCATCATAGCCGGGATAGCAGTTTTGACTACCTCAAGGGCTTCAGCAAAAGGCCTGGCTATGAGTAATGTCAATCCGCCGTGTAAGAATTCAACGAATACAGCTAGTAGAATACCTTGCAAGATCCCAATGAGCTTACCCTTATTAAAGTAGTATACAGCACCACCGATTAAACCTGCTAAAACTGTTGCCAGCCCGCAAGGAATACAAGTAAATCCACCAAGAAGCAAACGGTGTATTCCACCAATCAGTCCCACGGCTAAACCAACGATCGGCCCAGCTGTCAACCCGGCAATCACTGGTGCAAAATCCCTTATATTAACTATGGCGCCCGAAGGTAATGGTATGCCGGCATAGGTGCCAAATATGGAAAAGCCTCCAAATATGAGAATGAAAATGACTTTATCACGCCAACTGGCCTTTTTGACTATGACCCGTTGAATGACTTTTATCCTGGTGATGATTTCCATAAACACGAAGATAAAGATTTCTGTTTCTGCAAAAAGACCTAAAATCCTTTCCATGTCTTCCTATAAATTCTCTTATTTGTACGACCAAAACATATAGCTAATGTCCGATGCAACATTGTAGTTTTCTCATTATCACCGTGAATATTACATTATTTGACGGCGCTCTTAAAGAGGTCACTGTGCAGCAGTGAGTCGTAAACTCTATCTACTGTTTAGCAAATAAAGGACTGCTGATTCCCTGTCCTTAAATAAAGCTCCCCAAATCATGTGTATCAGATCTTTTGCCCTTTTATAATGCTGAGCTTCTTGTGTACTAGTCGTGCTTGACAAAAGGTTTCGGAAGTATATAATCGCTTACTATTACTTAAGAGCGATCTAACCAAAGCATATATCAAATCATGTCGGAACAGAACAGGCAAAGACTGGAAGCAGATAAATGATTGACGAGCCCAAATCAAAGCCCTTAGCCGGTAATAAAAAGGGACTCTTCTATGGCTATGTCATATTGGCGGCTGCCTTTATTATTATGGTAGCTTGCTTTGGCATTAACTTTGCTTTTGGTATCTTTTTCAAGCCGATGATGACCGAGTTTAACTGGACAAGGGCAATTACGTCCGGTGCTTTTTCTGTTTCTTGGATCGTCTGTGGGTTGGTTTCTATTCCCATAGGCGGACTTGCTGATAAGTTCGGACCACGCGTTGTCATTACAGGCTGTGGTTTAGTTTTGGGTCTGGGAAATTTACTAATGTCACAGGTTAGCGCTGCATGGCATTTGTATTTATTTTATGGGGTTATTATCGGTTGTGGAATCAGTGTTTATGTACCCCTGGCGTCTACCATAGCTAGGTGGTTTGGCGAGCGAAGAAGCATGATGACGGGTATCCTTGTTGCCGGATCAGGCGTAGGAGCGCTAATTGGGCCGCCGATAGCTGAATACCTTATTAAGGCTTATGACTGGCGTTCGGCTTACATGATAGTTGGTGTTGCGGTTTTGTTAGTTATCATTCCATTTGCACAACTCTTAAGGCGAGACCCATCACAGGTTAAGCAAACGACCAGTAGTGAAAAGGTAAGCACACAACAGGAGTTGAAATCAGGGACAATGGGATTTACTTTAAAAGAGGCAGCCTACACCAGACAATTCTGGCTAGCTTTTTTCATTTTTTTCTGCGTAGGATTTTGTTTATACAGTGTTCAAATACACCTGGCTCCACATGCCACTGATATAGGACTGTCAACCACCACTGCTGCTAATATATTGGCCATCATGGGGGGCACAAGTATTATGGGAAGGGTAGCACTGGGCATGGTTGGCGATAAGATAGGTAATAGATTAGTCTATATCATAGTATTTTGTCTTATGTCTGTAACTTTACTCTGGCTGATTTTTTCCAAAGATGTATGGGGGTTCTTTCTATTTGCTGCCATTTTTGGCATCGCCTATGGGGGAGGCATTGCACAACAATCACCTCTAGTAGCAAAATTGTTTGGAGTAGGATCACTTGGTCTGGTATTGGGAGTTGCCAGTCTTGGATTCACGATTGGAGCATCTGTAGGACCACTTGTGACTGGGTATATATTTGACGTTTCCGGGACTTATCAAATTGCCTTCATAATCAATGTCATTATAGGTATTATAGGCTTCACATTAACCATGATGTTGAGGCCTGTTAGCCTCGACTGACCTGCCCCTGGCTGCTATCTGATTCTTGCCCTTGCCCTGGCAAAGCTTATTGGTATTATCTAGAGCCACCCTGCCCCGGAAACTATGCTGCTCATGTCATAAGAAGTGGTACAATAACTTGGGGTAGGTCAGTCGGCGGCTAATGCAATGAGTGTACGGCATCAAAGTCAAAAGATACTACAGAGTAGGTTTGATATTGTTTGGAAACGCTTAGATGATGCTGGCGAACAGCAGCTAGTAACGCCAAATGGTCACAAGTTTACCGCACTAGCTTCCCAGCGTAAAAGGACTCTAGAAGACCAGGACCCGAGGTTTATTGCAGTTAAACAACGCGGGCAAGAGTTTGCTCGTATTTACCCATGCTGTTGGGGCCACACGACTAATTGCTATGGTACACGAATAGGTGGCTATAGTGATGGGCTGGATGCATGGGCTAAAGGCTTGATGCTAAGTAAGGAGAGTCTGACTTTAAAACCTAATGATGAGGTTGTTCACATGCTCGGTAAGTTGCTCAACTCAGAGGAGTTAGACTATAAACAGGCTGGCACACATCTTCCAAAAGAACCGGGAGTCTATCTAATCTACGATAGAAAGCAAAAGAAATACATCTATGTCGGTAAAGCTCTGGATATACAGAAAAGAATTCGGCAACATGCCCATCATCAAAATAAGCCAGCTCGATTTAGTAGTCAGCCAATTCAGAAAGGGCTAATTGATAAAAATCGTTGTGCCGACTCAAGGGAAGCTCAAGAATACTTATCCACAAACTGCACTGTAAGGTACCTGGTTGTACCAGATGAAAACCAGAGAAAGTACCCCTGGAAGAAGCGCTCGCTTCTAGAACATTACGCTATTTGCGTTATTGAACCTGAATACAATATTTCTGGCGAATTCGAGCATTAGATACAAGCCAATACTCCAATAATCATAGTATAATTTAATGAAATTCCTGCCCTTGCTCCGGCAAAGCGTATCGGCATTGTCTGGAGACGGCCTTCCCCGGAAACTATGCTGCTCATAACAT
>JAPLHH010000050.1 GCA_026389735.1 Chloroflexota bacterium
ATCACAGTGATCTGTTGCAATTCAAACGCTGGCACCAAGACCAATTCTACTGTAGCTTTACCGAGCACCTGATCTGTCGGAGAAGCAAAAACATTAAAATTGAATCTTCGCAGAGCACCGCCTTCTTGCATGCTTTTTAAAGCATTCTCGATTGCTGTTGCCATAGCATTTCTCTGAGGAGCGTTATTGGGTTCCCCGATAAACGGATCAGAGACTGCTCTTACATAATTGATTGCATCGTGCATAATCCTCACGGTAGAAAGCCTCACGAAATCCGAACGTGAGTATGAATCAATGTTATATGCACCGGTCATAGCGCTTGCACAAACAATACCCTTTGTCTTCGATAGAAAAGTAACATACCTCTTCCCTGCTAAGCGATCTGCCTGTGACTGAGATATTCCCTGAGCAAGGGTGATGCCCTGTAGTACTTTATTTGTTGGAGCACTTTTTGCTGGCAAGCTAGCTATTAATCCAGCATACGAAGAGGCTCCATTGCTATTGTAAAAACCAAGCGTCGGGTAAAGGCTAACCGCTGCGTCATTCACTGCCCTTGCGTTTGCTGCAACGACAGAGATATACGCACCTATGTCTACCTGATTTCCCTTGGCATCATGAACATCGCCGGCAATGAAACTGGCAGGCATCTGTTCCGTAGTCGTAGCCACAAAACGATAATTACCTGGAACTCCAGCCGATGTGGCGGTTGTGCCATCATATGGCGCCAGACTGCTACTGTAGGATTCAAGTGCCTTGACCCATGATTCAACTTCCACCAAAGTTGGAGTTCCTGATGGACTCACAGTTGCGCTAGCAACACCAATGACACCAACGCATGTATTATTGTTCTTGGTAGATTGATAGCAGAAATTGGCCAATTGATAACCAAAGTTCCATGCAAAACCACCATCACCATGATAATTTGCAGTGACAGATTCATCTAGATTGACACCCACGGGAACAACCACGTCAACCGCATGATTAATGATAACATCATACGCTTCTGACAAATAACCATACTTATCGTTTGCGCTAGTGAAAGAACCTGAGGCAGACGGTAAGATATTCATAAGTTCAATATCGCGGCCACCGGCAATGTAGCATTCATACAGAGCTTTACATAACTCACTAGCACTGCCATCGGAATTTTGAAAACTGCGATATGCTGTAGTTATTGAACTACCAGCAATTGAGTATGGAACATATGGAGTAGCATTTGCGTTTGTTGAAGTAGTAATTCCAAGCAGGAGGACCTTAGGACCAGACGGTGGCCTACTTATACGTAGTCCCTGATCAATTATCTCTACCGTTGCTCCTGGTAAATTTGCAAAGGTTGGCATTATTATTTCCTCCTTTTAATTAAGTAAAGGCTCTGAAACCTTTGTCCAGAGTTTCCAAATATCCAGACGCTGGTAACACATTACCGTATCCGACCCCATAGAACCCGGAAGGCAACGTATTCTCATTTTCCAGATACAAGTCTATCTGTCTAAGATCGTATTCCTGAACTGTAACTATTTTTTCTGTTTTGAAGTAGTACAGAACAGTTCTTACGGCTAGATCGTTTCTCCACTTACTGACCTCTGAGTCCGAGTTCCTCATCCAGTACAGTATTTCATTGACCCCATTTTTCTTCCAGACCCATATATACTTATACATGAAGTCTTCGAACCATTCTATTAAATCGTCAGCTCTATTATTAAACTTTGACCAAACATCGAACTGTATCAAATTATCAAACCATTGTCCCATTACTACAATGTGACAACCAGGATGATCTGGATCTACTCGTTGTTCGCGAATCCTGGGCTTTATTTCCGTCGGCGGATCAAAAGGATGCTTGCCAATTGTACCTGGCTCACGTCTTTTTACCCTGTAAACAATCGTGTCACGCCATTGCTCCACAGGGCTATCCTGGTAATACCTGGAGTACGATGACTGAAAGTTGACCGTATTCTTTTCTTCGAGCGACAAGAAATCGCCCATCTTTGGCGCTGCCACTCCAGTGCTCCTGAACCTCACCACTCCACCACGAGATGCCTCAGAAATCACCTCATCAATTACATAGTTAGCACCAGTCGAAATATTCTTGATATTGTCGCCTATCGCAAGATATCTTGCATTTGGCAGCTGAATTACTAGAGCCCCACGATCGGTTGCATTCCACTTTCCCTGGAAATCAAGTAAGCTTTGATATATATAAGTAGTGATTTGGTTTAGGCTGGCGTTCCTATCCGACTTACGCATATCATCCCTAGAGGGATTTAATATATTATAAGGATCATCGCTGAATGATTCTAACTTTTTACCAAGCACTGCCATTAAATTATCTCCAGTTTGCCAGCTGCTCTCCAGTACTCTACTCTTCCGTTCTGATCCCTGTATGGCTCACCAACTGCTATTCTATATGTTTCTATCGGAACAAATGGTCTAATCGGATTTGCATTATCGTCGAGTTTGATCTCTATGATCTTATCCCCTT
>JAPLHH010000017.1 GCA_026389735.1 Chloroflexota bacterium
TATATTCCTGCAAATCTTTAGCCAATGTTTCGAAATTACTCGTTTTGCTAGCCACATACTCTTTGTCGAGCAGGTTCTCGTCCATAATCACCTTCGCCATGCCATTTATAAGAGCCACATCCGTACCCACCTTCGGCTTCAGCCAGAGATGTGCCCATGAGACAAGCTTCGTCTGCCGGGGGTCTACCAGCAACAACTTGGCACCCTTACGCTTAACGGCACGCTTGATAGCATACCCCACGAGCGGCGCCGAGGAGGTTGGATTAGCTCCAATGAGCAGTATCACCTGTGATTTCTCGAGGTCATCAAGAGAGTTCGTGGTACCACGACAGCCAACAGTCTCCCAGAGACCTACATGAGTGGCAGCATTGTACAGTCGGCTGCCATTATCAATATTATTTGTACCTAGCACACACCTGGCAAACCGCTGCAACAGGTAGTTCTCTTCGTTGGTGCACTTGGATGAGCCAAAGACAGCCAGGCTGCTGGAGCCATGAGTTTCCTTTATTCGTTTAAATGCGTCAGCCACCACACCTAAAGCCTGCTCCCAGGACACTGCCTCAAAGTTGCCGTTCACTCTAACCATAGGACTGGTCAGTCTCTCTGGACTATGCACGAAATCACAGCCATAGCTTCCTTTGACACAAAGGGTACCGCGGTTAAGTGGACTATCCGCGTCAGGTCTGACTCGCACCAAACGACTGCCCTTTACCTCCAAGTAAACCCCACAGCCACAGCCACAGAAGGGACATATTGTATGGACAGTTGTCGTGGTTGTCCCTGTATACACTTTGTCTTTTTCCATGATGGCACCGGTGGGACATAATGCCACGCAGGTTCCGCAGAAAGTGCATTCTGACTTCTCTAACGGCAGGTCGCCAAGCGTTGCTGGTTTGGAGGCAAATCCTCGGCCAAGATAGTCAATAGCACCTTCACCAACCAGTTCCTGACACGCCCGGATGCACTTGGCACAAAGGATACATTTGCTCAAATCCCTCTCGATGAAGGGATTAACTTCCTCAATGATAGCGAGTTGAGGAATCCTCTGGAACTCTACCAGCCCGACGCCCATGTCTGAGGCGACTTTGCGCAATTGACAACGGTTGCCTTTATCGCACACCAGACAGGAATCTGGGTGGCTAGCCAGCATGAGCTTGATTATAGTCTTGCGGCGTTCTTGTACTCGTGGGGATTCAGTGTGAATAACCATACCCGGTGCTATGGGAGTGACACAAGATGCCATCAGTGCCCCTGACCGCTCATCTTCCACTATGCAGATGCGGCAGGCACCAATCGGGTCTAGATGGGGATCGTGACAAAGAGTGGGAATGTCAACACCCGACTCTCGGGCTAAGTCCAAGATGGTCATGCCGGGCTGACCGCTTACCTCTCGCCCGTTGAGCGTGATTGTTATTGCCTCCAAATGCACCTCTTCTCCACGCTAATCTGCCACACAAAGCCAGCCACCGAAGAGTCGCAACCTCAACCCCACTCACTCAGGTTCTCAGCCACGCTCAATATTGAACTGCACTACAAAATATCTTCAGACAGTATCCGCAGCAAAGATAACCCATTCCCGCTCTACAGCGGCTGCTTGCCCCTTGTTCGGGAGTTTACTACATCCTAAAGCATGTGTCAAAGGGAGCCGCACTATGAGACCAAACATGACCCGGTCTACTGTTCAAGCAAGGCCATTTGGATTAATCATGCGTGTCTCCAATATAATCATCGATTATAGTCACTTTTTTGCTTGACAGTATAGTGCCTTGCTCGGCTTTACCTGGTTGGCTGCACTAGCTATAATGAGTCTAGAATACTGTGATTCCAATCAACACAAAGACATCTAGCATCGAACAAGAAGGGACGTCTAAATGAATCTCGTACCATTACTCAAGCGGTGTGAATTATTCATAGGGCTCGAAGACAGTGACTTTCAAAAAATAGCCAACCTATCTTCATGGCAAAGGAATACCTATGATGCAGGCGATTTCATATTCCGAGAGAGCGCTGTAGCCAAGGAGTTTTATATTCTGGAGGAAGGAGAAATAAGCCTCGTAGTCGCATCGCGTAAGGAAGGAACGAAGAAGCTGGTGCAAGTCCCTGTTGATACCGTTACTAAAGGGGACGTTTTCGGGTGGTCAGCATTGGTAGCCCCTCATTCTCGAAATATGTCGGCAATCTGTATCAAGCGTTCTACCGTGGTAACAATATCAGGCATTGAGCTTAACAAGCTGATGGATTGCAACCATTCACTCGGTTATGAAGTGATGAAGAGCCTGGTACGCGTCGTCGCCAGTAGACTAAGAGACCTGCAAGGTAAACTAGCTGGCAAAGAGAAACAGCCGCCGAGGAGAAAAGAGGTCCGCCCCACGTAGCTACTTCTTAAGTAACCTCTCTACCCTTTTTAACAGCTCCGTAGGAGCCACCGGCTTGTCTACGTAGTCCTCAGTATCCAAAGAGAGTCCTTGACTGACACTCAACGAAGTCTCACCCACTTTCTCTGAGAAACTTGTCAACATTATGACAGGTATCTTTTTAAGCTCAGGGTCTTTCTTAAGTTGCTCTGCAGCGCTAAACCCATCTTTGACTGGCATTATTATGTCCAAGATGATCAAATCAGGCTTCTCTTTCTTCGCCTTTACCAACCCCTCATCACCATCATAAGCAACTACCACTTCATAAGGCTTACTCTCTAATACCAGCCTAGTTGCTTCCACGAAATCTTTGTCATCATCAACAAGCAGAATCTTAATTCTGTTTTTCATTATCCTGTCACCTCCTCAAAGCATTTCACTGCAGTCTAGACCCGCTGCTTCCGTTTAAGTAGCTTTTCCACACAATCGAGTAAAACCTCTGGTAATATCGGCTTTTCTATGTACTCGTCTGGTTTAAGCTTTTGACCAGTTTCCAGCTCGTAACGTCGTCGGCTAGCTTCCTCGCGCACCGAACTCAAGATAAGGATTGGCATGTCACGATACTCAGACCACTTGGGAGACTGAAGCTCTTTATAGACGGCAAAACCATCCATGTTAGGCATCAAAAGGTCAAATATCATTAAGTCCGGTTTCTCTGAGCTGAGTTTTTCCAGGCACTCCACGCCATCACTAGCGAAAATCAGCTGATAGCCCCGAGATTCGAGAATCATGCTTATCGCATCTAGAATATCAGGGTCATCATCAACTACCAGAACCTTCTTACCTATCATCGCCATTTGCGCTGCGAAATTATATCAAATAGCACCACAACAATCTATATTCTTATATGCGAAGACAAAACATCCCAAGCTGCACACGAGAGTAATAGTTACGTATTTACTTTCACCTTTTTGGGTAGCGTAAAGCAAAATTTGCTGCCTTCGCCGGTTTCAGCACAGGGGCTCTCAGCCCATATCTTGCCGCCATGAGCTTCTATAATTCTTCTGGAGATGGATAACCCCAAGCCAGTTCCTTTAGGTCCCACGTTGCTGCCCCGGAAGAAGTCTTCAAACAGCCTTGGCATGTCATCGGGAGAAACGCCACAGCCAGTATCAGCTACCGCCACTAAAATTTCGTTGTCTGTCTCCACCACTCTTACCACCACTTCGCCTTCATTAGTATAGCTGATGGCATTATTCACCAGATTGGTTATCACTTGCTGCAGCCTGGTGGGAGCGCCATACACGCAGGAAAGATTTGGCGGTATATGCACTGAGAATTTTATTCCCTTCTGCTCCGCCAGGCTGCAGCCCTCTTCAACGAAGCTATCTATTACCTGAGCAAGCGATACCTCTGTCATCTCCTGAACTAATTGGCCCACTTCGATGCGTGGAATATCCAGCAGATTGCTTATCAGATTAAGAAGCTCATTAATCCTCTGACTGGCTCTCTCCATCATGTGTCTCTGCTTCTCATTCAACTCGCCAGCAAAGCCGCCAAGCAGCACCCCCAGGAAGCTCTGTATAGCAGAAAGAGGAGCTTTCAAGTCATGAGCAGCGATGCTGACAAAGCGAAGAAACTGCTTCTTTTCTTCCTCCAGCAACTCGGCTCTCTCCAAGGCAACAGCCCCCAGATTAGCCATGGTGCTGAAGAAATCTATCTCCTGGTCAGAAAACTGGCGCAGCTCTGAAGTATAAATGCGCACAATGCCAATCACCTGCCCGCGCCGCATAAGAGGCAGAGAAAGCATAGACACCACGCCTTCTCTTTTCGCTTGCTCCCGGTACTGAACTCGAGGATCAGTAGTGGCATCAAGGATTGCCACCGGTTTACCATCAAGAGCCTGCGCGATAGCAGCATCTACTCTTACCAGCCCTTTCCGGACATACCAGTTGCTCAACCCACAGTCTACGGTATGTATTAACTGCTGGCGATCCGGAGTCAGCAACATTAACGAGCACCCCTTAGCGTCTGCAGCATCACGGATGCTCTCCACAATGGTTCGCAGCACTTCTTTAGGTGCTAGATTGGAGTTAAGTTTATGTGCTATATCGTAGAGTACTTTATAGCACTGTTCTGCTTCCATATGCCCAATTACCACCGATACCAGACTACTATAGCCAGATGCTCAACAGGTGTAGAAATTGCTACTTGACTCTAAAGCGTATACGGAACCGCAGAGGTTTGTCAAGCTTAGTAGATATTAGGTTGGGAAATTCCAACCGTCTTTTATGTTGATACTGGCGGATGACGGTTTGCCCAGGGCCGCGCTCCTTCAAGTTGCACTGCCAGACGGAATAGTGTTGCCTCATCACCGAAGCGTCCAACGAAATGAACACCTATCGGCAGACTATCGGCATTCCAGAAGAGCAGCACCGACATAGCCGGTTGTCCCGTGATATTGCAAATGGGCGTGAAAGGTACAAATGCCGCTGCCCGACGCTGTGCATACAACTGAACTTCTCCGCTTAGAAACAAACTTCGTGCTTCGGATTTCACACAGCTAACAGGCTACTTCCGCAAGCGCTTCAATTCGAAAACGACCGGGTTTGCCGGGTCGGGGCAAG
>JAPLHH010000029.1 GCA_026389735.1 Chloroflexota bacterium
TCAGAGTGACAATGTACTATTATAGGTGTACCTTTACGGGATTAGCCTGTCCACGTAAACTTTAAAAGCGCTACTTCGTTATGTAATATATAGGAAAGGTGATAAGGAGGTAAAGAATTGAACAAACTGCTCAAAATCCTAATACCGATATTGGTAATCCTGGGGCTGGTACTGGCTGCAGGCTGTGCCAAAGCGCCAACGCCAGCACAAGTGCCACCACCAACATCATCGTCAATAGTACCAGCGCCAGCACCACCAGGAGTGTTTAAGGGGTACACTGACGTTGGTGAATCCCGCTATGCTCCCACCGAACCTGGCGCGACAGAAACAGACCGCAAAATCGTGAAGACCGGCTATATGACTCTGCAGGTGAATGACATAACCGAGGCTATGACCGGCATTGCCAGGGTTGCCAAAGAATTGGACGGCTACGTAGTCTCCTCAAATAAGCAGGGAGATAAAGACATAACAACCGAAGCCCAATACCTGGAACTGCTCAAGAAAGCAGAGAAGGTAGAAGATATGTTAGCCGTGCAGCGGGAGCTTTCTAATGTCCGCGGGCAAATCGAGCAAGTTAAGGGACGCATCCAGTATCTGGAGCGCACTTCAGACATGGCGCTTATCGAGGTAAACCTGCAGAAGACGAAGCCTATAGATGGAACCGGCTGGAGTGCTCTGGAGACACTTAAGTCAGCAGTCCGTGGCCTCTTCAACTTCGGCAAAGTGTTGGCTACTGTGGTTATCTGGCTGGCGATATTCAGCCCCATTTGGATTGTCATCCTGCTTGTGGTACTCTATTTCAAGCGGTGGCGCAAGAAGAAAGCCAGGACTTCCCGCTAACCAGCCGAATGCCAACCAAAGGAGTAGGGGCAGATCTTCAGGTCTGCCCCTATATTTGCAAGGAGGAGAAAACATGGACAAGATGATTGCCTACTGTGGCATAGTCTGCACTGAATGCCCGGCATTTGAGGCGACTCAGTAAGACGATGACGCCAAAAGGAAATAGGTCGCAGAGGCCTGGTCCAAGCAGTACAAGATGTCCATTAAACCGGAGGATATTAACTGCGATGGCTGCAAGTCTCAGGGCAAAAGGCTCATTGGCTATTGCAATATTTGCGAGATAAGAAAATGCGGCAAGGAAAAGCGTGTTGAGAACTGCGCCTACTGCGATGAATACGCCTGCGAAAAGCTGGCCAAATTCTTCACCATGGCACCACACGCCAAGGCATCGCTCGAAGGAATCAGGAAAAGCCGTTAGCCAGAGTTGAGCCTTTACCTGTCATTGCGAGCGAAGCGTGGCAATTCCCATAAAAGTCAAAAAGCAAAAGTTAAAAAGCAAAATGACAGATAAAAATGTAAAAATGTTTCTGTTCTTTTAGAATAAGGATAGGAGTAGAGATGGGTATCTGGGACAGATATGCCGATTTTGTCTACAGAGTAGCCACCGGAGGCAAGAGACGTAAAATGCTGACGACGCCAGTGGCAGCGCTTATCTTCTTCGGCTTGGTAGTTCTTTTTGTCTTCGCCTCCTTCTGGCTGGATAAATGGCTTACCTTCCTCCATTTCGGCTCGACCTGGTGGAGCCTTTGGCTATCTTGGCTCCTCATCCTTTTCGGCTGGTTCATCATGTTCTGGCCGGTCATAGCCTTTTTTAGCACCAGAGGCACGCCTGTGCCCTTCAACCCACCGCCCAAGCTGATTACCACCGGACTCTACGCCTATGTCAGGAATCCCATGCTGCTTGGTCTGTTTATATTTATGCTCGGGCTGGGAGTCCTGTTCGGCTCACTGTCCCTCATCTTCATCTTCACCCCGCTGTTTATAGTGCTTAATGTGCTCTATCTTAAAGCTATTGAAGAGAAGGAGCTGGAGAAAAAGTTCGGCGAGGAATACCTGAAATACAAGAAAAAGGTGCCCATGTTCATCCCCTGGCTTAAGAAAAGAGAATGAAGCACGCCGAGCGACCACAAAATCCGACTGCACTTCGCCATGTGTCATGCCTCAGCCTCGTAAGGCCGGTATCCAGGATGTTCAACCTCTAGGGTTTTCTGCCTCTCGAGTGCTGCCTCAGAAAATCGAGTATTATCCTGGTGGTTTCTGCTTCGGCATCAATAAAGAAGCCGTGGCCTGCGTTTTCCAGAATAACCAGCTCAGCATCTTTAATCCTGGGAGCTATAATCCTCGAGTTCCCGGCTGGAATTATCCTATCAGCACTGCCGGCTATAACCAGGGTCGGAGCCGTGATCTGGGACAGCCGGTCATAGGTGTCATGAGCCGCTATCGCCTGTGCCTGACATGCAAAACCATGAATCGGCGTGGGATATTTCGAAGTGATGGCTACATACAGTTCAACAGCCTCGGGGTTCTTATCGATGAATTCCTGAGCCACCAACCAGGGCACCGTCACCCTGGCTCGCTCCTCCACTGACAATTTTGCCATTTCCGGGCCGGTAAGGAATGCCAGCGCCTCCGGGGTGGGCAATATCGCCTTTGTTCCCCCGCAGAAGGTGCAGCCCAGTATGAGGCTAATTAGCTTGTCAGGATAATTAAGTGCGAATTCCTGAGCAATCATGCCGCCCATAGAAATGCCAAAAACATGTGCCGAGTCAACGCCGATGGCATCCAGTAATCCCTTGGCATCATCGGCCATCATCTTCATGGTGTAGGGTATGTCCGGCTTGTCGCTCCGCCCGGTACCCCGGTTGTCAAAGGAAATCACGCGATACTCCCGGGAAAAACGAGGAATAAGGGTCGCCCAGTGTCCAGAATACTGGCCGTAGCCCATGATTAAGAGAAGTGCTTCCCCATCGCCCTGGCTTTCATAGTAGATATTGATATCTCCGACTTTTGCCGTAGGCATGTCACACCTCCCTTGTTTTGGATATCATGCCGACCATTTTACACCAACCAGGTCATTAAAATCGACAGCACATCGAAAATTCTCTCTCTCTCGAGGAGAGGGGTGGGCAGGCATCCAGCGAGGATTTATTCCCGCTGGGATATGGGGAAGGAGAGAGTTAGAGTGAGGGGGATTCTGCCCATGTAGCACTACGGGGTATTTTAAGCTAATATGTATATCATGGACTCTGTAGCCTACGAAGACACCCCGCGCTATGACGTATATCTCAAAGCCATTATGGTGCTGCCTGTGTTCTTCATCGTTGCCGGTATATATTATCTAATCACCGCCCAAGTCGAGGCAGCAGCTGGCATGTTTGCCACAACCCTATTTATGGCTGCCGTCTACTGGGCAATATTCCCCCGAAAATACCTCATACTCGACAGCAAGATAAGAATAGTCCTCGGGGGACCATTCTCTTTCACCATTCCCTTCGATAACCTGGAAACCGCCAGAGCACCCGAGGGGGTAAGCTTAGGCATCAACTTTGCCACCACCTTCTTAAGCAAGCGCGCTGTGGAAATCATCAGAAAAAAGGGGTTAAAGGTAAATATAACTCCAAACAACCGCGAGCCGTTTCTTGAGAACCTGAATAAAGCACTGAATAACTGGAGAAGGTACAATATCAAAGTCGTTTAGTAACATAACTGTCATTGCGAGCGAAGCGTGGCAATCTTCACTCAGTATAAACTCCGCTTATTCAACTCCCTCCCCTGGCGGGAGGGAGTCAGAGGGAGGGGGAAACATCACCCTCACCCCAGCCCTCTCCCATCAAAGGGAGAGGAAATTACAGGCATCCCCTCTGGATTCCCCC
>JAPLHH010000325.1 GCA_026389735.1 Chloroflexota bacterium
TGCCGCGAATGCCATGGCCTTGCCCGAATTGGTACACGACGGAGAAAATGGTTACCTTTTTTCAGATGGGGACAGCCAAATGCTGGCTGAAAAGGTTATCGCAATACTTTCCAATCAAGCAATGCAGGCGCAAATGTCCCAGAAAAGTTTGGAAATTATCAAAGATCACGATATCAATAAGGTAATAGAAAAATATGAATCAATCTACAATGAAATCATTAATCGCTGAACATAAAGTATCATGTCCCCGGAGTACCATGCTGGACGCCGCAAAACAGCTTGGTCGGCTGTTTTAGTCCTCCCTGTGTCAGTTTTCCTTTGTCACGCTGAGTCGTTTCCGATCTATTTGGCCTGACCCGGTCCTGGGCAGACTGTCCACAAACTTGATTTGCTTGGGTACTTTGTATTCAGATAGGCTCTGGCGGCAAAAATCGCGTATTTCGTCCGGCGTAGCACTTTGTCCCTGCTTGAGCACTATAAATGCTGTGGGTATTTGCCCTTTGTAATCATCAAGGACACCAACACAGGCTGTTTCAGCTATGGCGCGGTGTTTCAGGAGGACTTCTTCAACTGCTGCGGGGAGAATCTTAACTCCCCCCGAGGGCACAATAATGGATGATGATTTTTCTATGAACTCTAGATAGCCGTCCTCATCCAACTTGACCAGGTCGCCGGTATGAAACCAACCATCTTTGAGGACCTGGGCTGTAAGCTCAGGCGACTTGTAGTATTCTCTCATCATCCAGGGGGCTCGGGCGACAGCTTCCCCTATGCTGCCACGGGGCACTTCCTTGCCGTTTTTATCCAGCACTCTGAGCTCAGCCAGGGGCTTCCCGGCCGTACCTAATTTACGGTCACGAATAGCACCGATAGTGACGATTATCAACTCCGTGAGCCCGTATATTTCGCAGGCAGTTAAATGAAATTTTTTCTCAAGCGCCTCTAAAAAAAAGGCTGAGGATTTGGCTCCGGCACAAAGCACCGCCCGTAACGAACTGAAGTCATGGCTCTTAACCGTCTCTTCATCTATCATAGCCATGGCATTAAAGCTGGCCGGGACGCCTATAAGCATAGTTGCTTTTTCCTGCTCTATAGTCTCTAGGATACTCTTGGAACTGAAATGAGGGAGAATAGCTATGGTGGCTCCCCTCCAAACGGGCATGAGAACAACTAACCCAAATCCCAGAATGTAGTTAAAAGGGAGCAGACCTAAAACGACATCGTCTCTCTCCAGTTCAAATTTTGCCACCGCTATGGGCAAAATTGACAGGAACGACGCGTGGGTATGCACCACGCCCTTGTTCTTCCCTAGCACGCCTAGTGTGTAGAAAAGGATAGCTTCATCCTCGCCATCTATATCGACAGAGGGAGATACAGTCGAGCTACTGGCCACCATCCTCTTGTAAGGGTCTGTATCAATCTCAAGGGCCTGTTTCAGCAGGGGGGCATTGGGCAAAACTGAGGACAGCATGGGGGAGAATCTTTCTTCGGTAATCAGAATTTTGGAATCTGATTCGCGGAGTTGAGGTTCAAGTTCGGGCGCCTTAGCTCCGCTATCGAGGAACACGCCAGCGGCTCCAGCTTTTAGCACCCCAAAACAATTGATGACCCATTCCGGGGTACGGGATAATAGAATGGCTACGTGGTCGCCCTTCTTTATCCCTAAATTGATAAGGGCATTGGCTATCTTGTTAGAAGTCTCATCCAATTCGCGGTAGCTAACTCTGCGAGGGCCAAGGACGAGGGCTGTTTGCTGGGGCACCTCGCTGGCAGTTCTTTCCAGCATCTGCTTGAGATTCTTGAGATTCATGGTCTCCTCCGAAGACTTGGCGAGTTTGGAATAGGATTATGAGCCAATTTCTTATTTCCTGTCAATAGAATTCCCAGGATGCCATGCCAATCAGGCTTACTCCCTGACTGGAGAAGCCGATTTTTTGAAAACTCAGGGGATTGCTTTATACTATTCGCTGAGCGATATGGCGATGAGAGTATAGACGACTTGGGAAGGCTATCTTGGGCGACAGGGATTTAGGACTGCTGGAATTTCATAAGGTACGGGAGATACTGGCCGGCTTTACTTCGTTTTCCACCAGCCGAGAGCTAGCTCTCAACCTCACTCCTCTCTCGAATGAAGAAGAGGTTCGCCTGAGACTCAGGCAGTCGACTGAGGCGCGCCGCTTGCTGTCACTCAGTCCCGATACCCATATCGGCGAAGTTGTTGATATACGGGAAATGGTGAAAATGGCGGCACTGGGTAAAGTCCTGGAGCCGCAATCCTTGCTGGAAATTCACAAGACGCTGGACTCTGCCCACCGGCTGAAAAAACACCTGATGAACCTGTCACATGAGCTCCCCTTGCTCAGCGGCCTGGCTCGAGACATTGTGTTACTGGAGCAGATTGTAGAGGATATTGATGGCTGTTTGAGTCCGACCGGCGATCTGCTGGACACAGCCTCACCTAAACTGGCATCGGTGAGACATAGGATGCGCGAAGTGCGCCGGGAATTGCTCACTCACCTGCAAGCTATAGTCACCTCACCCCGAGGACGGAAAATAGTCCAGGAACCTATTGTCACCGAGCGGGAAGGTCGGTATGTAATTCCCGTCAAGGTGGAATGCCGCCGACAGATAAAGGGCATTGTCCACGACGTCTCCAATACCGAGGCCACGGTATTTATCGAGCCCTGGACAACTACCGAGGTGCAAAATGAACTGCGCGAGCTGGTTGCCGAAGAAAGGGACGAGACAGAGAAGATACTGAGAATGCTCAGTGTTGAAGTCGGGGCATTCGAAAGCGAGATTTCCCGTAACATCGAGTTGATTGCCGAGATTGACCTGGCGCTGGCCAAGGCCAGATATGCTAGGGAGGCCAAAGCCACCGAGCCCATTATTGTGGGCGCTGCTAGAAACGCTAAGGCAGAGGGACATGAACCGGGCGGAGTGCTCAGGCTGGTGGAAGCCAGGCATCCGTTGTTGAAAAAGAAGGCAGTGCCGCTGTCGGTCGAGATTGGTCGGGATTTCTCCATTCTGGTCATCACCGGACCCAATACCGGTGGTAAGACGGTGGCGCTCAAGACGATAGGACTTCTCAGTCTGATGGCGCAGGCTGGATTACCCATTCCGGCTCAGGCAGAAAGCCGCATCCCCATTTTCGACGGCGTATATGCCGACATCGGTGATGAGCAGAGCATCGAACAGACCCTTTCCACCTTCAGCTGGCGCATAGGCAACATCGTACACATCATCAACAACGCCACGGCACAGAGCCTGGTGCTGTTAGACGAACTGGGCACCAACACCGATCCGGGCGAAGGCTCGGCTCTCGGCCGCGCTATCCTGCTCCATTTCTTACCACAGGGAACGATGACCGTAGCCACCACTCACTACACCGAATTAAAGGCACTGGCCCACGCTACCGACGGCATGGAAAATGCGGCTCTGGAT
>JAPLHH010000281.1 GCA_026389735.1 Chloroflexota bacterium
CTTGACATCAGTGCTCATTCCATTGATAATATAGATAGTTAATTGCGGGTGTAACTCAGCGGTAGAGTGCTTGCTTCCCAAGTAAGACGTCGTGGGTTCGAATCCCATCACCCGCTGTGGTGATAGTTGTAACCGGCAAAAATATAAATTAGAAAATGAGGATAAAGCTAAATAATAGCCAATTGGCAGGGTTATCACATCAGCTTCCCTTCGAAGTGATAGTAGAAGACCCGCGGGATGTTAAGGGCCTATTGGAAATATTAGGCCATAATATGCCTTGGGATGAAGTGGGGCTTAATAAATTTGGCGATCCCCTCAGGAAGCCGAATAGAGTAACTTTCTCTGTGGAGGCAGTTGACGGAGGATTTGTTTGCGACATTCACCCAGCTTTCGCTATCTACATTTCCAATCTTTTGACAGTAGAAAAATAGGCTGCCCATAGTTCACAAAGTTATGGGCCGTTAGCTCAGCTGGTAGAGCACCTGACTTTTAATCAGGGTGTCGTGGGTTCGAGTCCCACACGGCTCACTAGCTAAATCATCAGAATTTGCTAACATTTTGCTAACGAACTTTTCACCACCATAAATGATAAGGTGGCACTAAACAGCACCACCCGAAGCTAAATCCCCAACAAAAAGGTATAAGGAATTACTTCTTTTCACGCTCAGGGACATACCTTTTGTATCTTTTAATCAGGGTGTCACAGGTTCGAATCCTGTACGGCTCACTCTCTGTTTCCCTGGTCAATATAATTATGCCACACCCTGGTCAGATTGATCAGCCCCATTTCAAGGACATTGACTAAGGTGTTACAATTTTCTTAATGAAGGGATATAAATTGAGAGAGGCTGCCCAGGCTTTAGGGGTCTCAATAGTTACCATCCGTCGCTATATCAAGTCCGGCAAGCTCAAGGCCAGGCTAATCCCTTCCAAGTTCGGGGAGTCATACATTATCGATGATCTACCCCTGTCCACCAAGTCATTATCAGATGACACCCTATCAACCCAACCTCTTATCAATAGAATAGAGCAATTATCCCAGGAAGTCGGCTATTGGAAAGCTAAAGCAGAATCGCTTCAGGAACGATTATTGCTTCTGGAAGCCCCTAAGCAGACCTCTAAGCAAAGATGGTGGCAAAGGCTATTCAGGCCTTGGCACTAGAAGACAGTGGGTAAGCTGCCTGTCAAGTTTTAGGAGGACGTGTTGTTGACAAAAGGTCTACCTGCTGATATAGTTGAGTAATAGTTGTAGATTGAATGTTCGTTCAATTACCCGGGTGAAAATTGTCTGAAGAGTTCACAATACGCACTTTTAGTAGTGACGAGGCTTTAGTCAAAAAGCGCAGAAATCATATAGTTCGATGTTCTACAAAAGTATTTACTAAGAAAGGGTATGACCGAACCAATATGCGTGAGTTGGCTAAAGCTTGCGAGATGAGTGCCGGTACGCTGTATCACTATTTTGGTTCGAAAGAAGAGATCCTCTATTCGATTATCAATAGTGCTACGTCACAACAGGCGAGTTCCATGGAGGATTGGGCCAATGAGTTGGCAACGGTAAGCCCGACGATAGCTCTTGTAGAACTTGTAAGAAAGTTTTATGAATGGCATGACGACAATCAAGATATTACTCTATTTGCATATCAAGAAACGAAAAACCTGCCAGGCAATGCCCGGCAAAGCATTTTTGATTCCGTCGCGCGTATATTGACTGTATTTGAGAAGTTGCTGACAAGAGGCATTGAAGAGGGTGAGTTTAATATTGGTGATCCCAAGCTGATTGCCCATGACATAGTCGTTCTTGGGCATGCATGGGCCCTCAGGCGTTGGTATCTGAGAGAACACTGGACTTTCAAAACATATGTAAAGGGACAGACCGATGCTATGTTGAGGACGGTTACGTTAGACAAGAGCACTGGTGTTGCTAGCAGACGGAGAAAGGAGTTATTCAAGTGATTATTTTGAAGGAAGGCAATTTGCGCATTCCCAAATGGAACAGAAAGGTATTTGCCGTTGCTGGGGGTCTAACAAATTATAAGAAGTTCTGCCCGGAAATGAAGATCGAAGAGCAGGTGATGGTGTCATTCCGGCAGATGTTAGAGAATAATGATTTAAGGCTCTCTCCTGTAGAAATCAAGGGATTAGTCAACTTTCTGGCCTGTGGTGAATTTGCCGACCACTTTCAAGACCAACTCCTGTGCGAAGCCAAGGTCACTGACTACCTTGGCCTTGAGCCCATGTATGATATAGGTATCAAAACTGGTGGGGCTACTGGTGGCTCCTCCGTGCTGACAGCTGCTATGGCGATAGCCAGTGGATATGCTGATGTGGCATTAGCAGTAGGCTGGGAGCGCATGTCTGAAGTGGATACACGAACAGGCAACTACTACATTGCTAACGCAGCCTGCAAAGATTTTGAGACCAGGCTTTCCCGCATTTATGCTGCTTACTATGCTCCTATGGCTGTCCGTTTCGCCTGGGCTTACAATCTCTCCGAGGAGACTAGAGCCAAGGTGGCAGTCAAGAATCACCTCTACGCTTATTACTCGCCGTATTCTCAGCAACCAGGCAAATACACAATTCAGGATGTCCTTAACAGCCCAATGTCAACCTACCCGTTACGTTTCCTGGAATGCTGTGCCATGACAGATGGTGCTGCCTGCATGCTACTTTGCGATGAAAAAACTGCCTATAAGTTAACCGATAAGCCTTGCGAGCTTTTCATAGCTGGCGGGAGCCATACCTTGAGGGTAGCAGACCGTAGGGACATGGAGATCCCGTTACTGCCACATGAGACTCCTGATATGTATAAGGGCCTGCGCAAAAAAGAGGGGCAGCGGTGGCCGGGATTTGAAAGCTTTGCTGCGGCACGATTTGCCGCTTATTTTGCTTACCGAATGGCTGGCGTTACTAACCCGCTTGAAGAGCTTGACCTGGTGGAGTTGCATGATGCATTTACCATAAGTGACATTCAAACTTATGGAGACATTGGACTCCGTCCCTATGGACAGGAACCTGATTACATTGAATCTGGAGATGCTTAT
>JAPLHH010000054.1 GCA_026389735.1 Chloroflexota bacterium
TGATGACTTCGTATCTACTCATGGCTCTATGTTTGCTGGAGGCTTAATTATAGCAGGTGATGGGATTGTTTGCCTTAGAGTTTAGGGCAGTATGCACTTGACATAATATTTAGCGTGGCTCTTTATTTCTATTGTGATAAGTCTGGTGGACTTCCTTTAAATGCCTGTTGGTAATATGGGTATAGATTTGAGTGGTCCTAATGCTTTCGTGGCCAAGCATTTACTGGACGGAACGAAGGTCAGCACCGCCGATAAGCAAGTCAGTGGCGAAAGAATGCCTCAAGGTATGAGGGGTGACTTCCATAGGTAAACCACATCTCTTGGCATATTTACTGACGATTTCCTGTACAGACCTTGCGGTCAGCCGCATCTTCTCACCATCTCTTTTAGTGTCGACTCTGCCGCTGTAACGGATAAACAGTGGCTTAAAGGGGTCTTTTCGTGCTCGCAGGTAGCGCTCAAGCCAGTGCGCTGCCGTATCTGAGAGAAAGACAACCCTTAATTTATCTCCTTTACCTCTGACGCCGAACTCTTTGCGGTCTAGATTTATCTGGTCGCGATTCAGCCGTACTAACTCTGAGACTCTCAATCCGGTGCTGAACAGAGTTTCCAAGATTGCCTTATCTCTAAGTCCGACCTCGTTTGATATTTTCGGGCTGTTCAATAGCCTTTCCACTTGCTCTGAGTTCAGGAAGGTGACTAAACGGGGGCTTTGCTTTGGGAGTTCTATTTTGTCTGGAGATAGGGTAGTAATATCACGCTGAACCAGGAGATAGCGGAGGAAGGCTCTCAAGGCGATGATGTGGTAGGCTTGAGTGACGCGTTTCAGTAGTTTACCGTTTTTGTCAGGCAAATGAGCCAGATATAAGCGGTATTTTCTAACGAGCTCTGAGCTTATATCTTCAGGCTTTGTGGCGGAGGTATTTGTGCTGAGCCAGCCAAGGAAACGGTTTAGGTAGTGCTTGTACTCACGAATAGTAAGGGGCGAGTGTCCTTTTTCGATCTCGAGATATTCGAGGAAATCATCGATTAGTGGTTCTAGGCTCACGTTTTACCCAGCCACAGTTTCCTTTGACATATCTTTGGTTCGCAAAAGTGCTGTTGTGCGAACCAGCTTTATGTTAACATTTTTGCATTTTCCTGTCAAGGTTTCTGTCCCCTTGCTGCTTTTGAGCGGGTCTGAAGACCTGTGCCCCTGCACGTGCCGGAAATAGCTTTTTGTCATCGAGGCCTGTGCGAACCAGTATCAGTGCAGGCAACATCATGGTTTTGACTCAAATGGGCGGCGATTTTTTCCAGCAGCTTGTCCAGTCCCCAGCCTTTTAATGCTGAGATGACTACCGTAGCATCGTCTGGCGGTTTAACAAGCGTGGTTTGAGCTAAGGAGTTCATTTCTTCCTGATTTCCTACTATATCTATCTTGTTTAGGACTGTAATCTGAGGCTTATTGGCCAGGTTGAGCTCGGCAAGAATTTCCTGTACTGTCTGGAACTGCTCAGCAGCGTCGTGATGTATTATGTCAACTACATGCAAAAGCAAATCGGCTTCAGTTAGTTCTTCCAGTGTCGCTCTAAAGGCAGCGACTATGGATGGTGGTAATTTGTGAATGAAACCAACGGTATCTGTTAATAAAAATTGCTGACCATCGGGCAAAACCAAGCGGCGGGTCACCGGGTCCAGGGTGGAAAAGAGCTTGTCTTCTACCAAAACATCAGCCTGGCTCAAGGCATTGAGCAAGGTGCTTTTGCCAGTGTTGGTGTAGCCGACCAGAGCGACTACAGGAATACGGCTCTTCCTGCGCTTATGGCGATAGAGTGCGCGATGCCGTCTTACTGCCTCAATTTGACCCTGGAGCCGGTGGATTCGTTTGCGGATGAGGCGACGGTCTGTCTCCAACTGCGATTCTCCGGGGCCTCTGGTGCCAATGCCGCCGCCTAGACGTTCAAGATGGCTCCACTGCCCGGTGAGGCGCGGCAAGAGATACTGGTGTTGAGCCAGTTCTACCTGCAACTGACCTTCACGGGTGTGGGCTCGCCTGGAAAAGATATCTAATATCAGCGCTGTACGGTCGATGACCTTGACTTCCAGAGCTTCTTCCAGATTTCTCTGCTGCCGTGGTGATAATTCATCATTGAAGATGACCACGCTGTATGGGGACTGCTCCCTGAGCTTGATTAACTCTTCTAACTTTCCCCTGCCCAAATAATAAGTCGGAGAAGGTCTTCCCAGTTTCTGGACTAGTCTGCCAACTACTTCAGCACCGGCTGTCTTCGCCAGGTAAGATAATTCCTCTAAAGAACTGTCAATCGACCAGCTGTCAGCAGAGGCTTTGCTATCGACGCCGACCAGACAAGCCTTCTCCTTTTCAGCTTTAGTTTTAAGCAAGGTTTGTCGCATGGTTTAAAATATTGTGCTAATTTATTTTCTCTTGGCTCTGTGCCACTTCAGCAATCGGCTTATGCCTTCATCAAGGCGGTCATCGGGCAAGGTTAACGATAAGCGGACATAACCTTCACCGGCATTACCATAACCGACTCCTGGAGTCACTGCCACATTAGCCTTATCCAGTAATTCAGCGGTGAACTCTATCGATGTATAACCATCTGGTATTCTAGCCCAGATGTAGAAGCTGGCTTTAGGCGACCTGGCTCTCAAACCTATATCGTTGAGAGCTTTAACTAGTTTGTCTATACGTCGCTGATAGATAGCGTTGTGCTCGGCAACGCAGTCCTGGGAACTGGTTAAAGCTTCGATAGCTGCTCGTTGAATTGCCTGCGGAATGCCTGAGTCCAAGTTGGACTTAAACCGAAATAGAGCATCTATCATCTGGGCATTGCCCACAGCCATGCCTATCCGCCAGCCAGTCTTGTTGTAGGTATTGGACAAAGACTGAAATTCTATACCGATTTCTCTAGCTTCAGGTACCTGCAAGAAACTCGGTGGTCTATAATCATCAAAGGCAACTTCTGTATAAGGGGCATCGTGGCATATAGCC
>JAPLHH010000063.1 GCA_026389735.1 Chloroflexota bacterium
CGATGCCGTGGGCAGGCATCGTGGCGCTGGTTTGGGAGGAGGTCATGATGAACGAGAGCAGACATTGAACCAGATATTAGTAGAAATGGACGGCTTCGATAGCAGCACCAACGTTATTGTTCTGGCGGCTACTAACCGTCCCGATATCCTCGACCCGGCTCTGTTGCGACCTGGTCGCTTCGACCGCCACGTCGTCATTGACCAGCCAGATATAAATGGTCGCAAAGCTATCCTCGACGTTCATGCTAAGGGTAAACCTTTGGCTAAAGACGCCGACCTGGAGGTAATAGCTAAACAGACTCCCGGTTTCAGCGGTGCCGACTTGGCCAATTTAATCAACGAGGCAGCTATCCTGGCAGCCAGGCGCGACCGCAAAGACATCGGGACTAAGGAACTGGAGGATTCCATTGACCGCGTTATCGCTGGTCCGGAAAAGAAGGGGCGAGTAATAAATCAGAAGGAAAAGGAAATGATCGCCTACCATGAAACGGGACATGCCCTAGCCGCTAAAATGTTGCCCAACGCTGACCCAGTACATAAAATCTCTGTCGTAGCTCGGGGAATGATAGGAGGCTGGACCCGCTTTCTGCCAACTGAGGATCGCCACCTGTGGACACACTCCCAGTTTGACGATAGACTGGCAGTAAGCCTGGCCGGGCGAGCCGCCGAAGAGATTATCTTTGGTGAAGTGAGCACTGGGGCCCAGAATGATTTGGAACAGTCAACTAATCTTGCCCGGAAAATGGTGACCGAATACGGAATGAGCGACAAGCTAGGTCCACGCACCTTCGGTAAACGAGAAGAGCTGATTTTCCTCGGTCGTGAAATCCATGAGCAGCGCAATTACGGTGACAAGGTGGCCGATGAAATCGATAACGAGGTTAAGGCGCTCATTCAGCATGCCTATGACACTGCTAAGAAAATATTAACCGAGAATAAAGAAAGGCTAAAGCTGGTTGCCGAGCACCTCATCGCCAAGGAGACCATAGAAGAAGCCGAGTTTGAAGCACTGCTCAAAGAGCCTTTGCCTTCGTCCCAATTACAAGCCACTCCGGCCTCCTAAAAGGCATGCAAATACTAGCGTGTGGAAAGAGATCCGGGAAAATTCCGGATACTAATTCCTAAACTCTAAACAAATACAAAAACCAAAAGTTAAAAATCAAAATGACAAATAAAAATGCAAAATTTTTATGGCTTGTTATTTAGACTCAAAACAGTTCAAACCCGTCCTTTTTGACTTTTGACTTGTCATTTTGCATTTTCATATTTGACTTTTACATTTCCCTCAGTCTGTCCGCCTACTTCCGCCGTTCAATAATGTAGGCAGCCAATTCTAATAATGACTGACGTGCGCTATTATCCGGAAGCTTCTCCAAAGCCTGGCGGGCTCGGGAGCAAAATTCCGCAGCCAATGCCAGGCATTCATCTATAACCGACGAATTCCGAATCTTTTCCACAGCCAGCGCCACGCTTTCCGCATCCTTCTTTTCAACAATGCTCTTTATAAGGTTATCCTCAGGATAAGATTCAGCAAACAATATTGATGGCAAGGTCATTGTCCCTTCGCGCAAATCAGAACCTACTGGCTTACCCAGTTCATCTTCTTCACCAACAAAGTCCAGAACATCATCCACAATCTGAAAGCCCATCCCAAGATTATGACCATAGTCCCTCATTGCAGCAATGGCTTCTTCAGGAGCCTGACTTAAAACAGCTCCCGACTCAGTTGCCGCCGAGAAAAGACAAGCTGTCTTGGCACTTATCCAGTCAAAATAATGCTCACGAGCCCGTTTCAAGTCGAAGCTAACACCTGTTTGCCTTAATTCACCACCGGAAATAGTCATAAGCGTCTGGGAAAAAAGCTTTACCACCCTCAAGTTGCCAGTGCTCGCCGCAAGACTGCCGGCCTTGGCAAAAAGATAATCACCGAGAAGCAGAGCCCTGTTTTCACCCCAGGCACAGCTGACTGTTGGCCTACCACGGCGAACCGGCGAATTATCCACAATATCATCATGAACTAACGTAGCAGTATGGAGAAGTTCTATCGCCGCCGCCATCGGAATAAGTAGAGCAGGTTCATAGACATAAAACTTGCCGGAGAGCAGAGTAAGGGCTGGCCGAATTCGTTTGCCGCCATTCTTCAAGGTATACGTCAGTAGCTGGGCAAGTAACGGAAACTCAGAATCAGCTATCTCTTCTAAGCTTCGCTCGCCTTTCTCGAGGTCGTCTTTAACGGGCTTATAGATATCACTAAGATTCACTTTGACTACCCAGATCCCAGTCGCTTTGTTTCCTCATTGACAATGCTGTCATCTAGCTTATGGAACAGTGGCTCCGGCGGCGGGAGCTTCTGCCCTGACACCGGCGATTGAAACCGCCAACCGACTGTCTCGATACTGCCATCGAAGCCAAGGAACTTATGAAGCTTTTCAGAACTGAAAGGCAAAAACGGGTAAAGAATAGTCTTCAAAGCCGAAAGCACCGACAACGCTATATAGATAGCTGTAGCTGAAGCCTGGCTGTCCTGCTTAATGGCTTTCCAAGGAGCTTTGTCATCAAGGTACCGGTTAGCCTCCTGAGCTAGCGACATAGCTGCCTTAATTCCTTCTTTGAAATGGCAATGGTAAAGAAGCCTGTCAACGTCATCCAGCGCCGCCTGAGCCTTAGCCAGAAGACCTTGATCTTGATAGTCAAACTCTCCTGGTGTCGGTACTGCCCCATTGAAATTGCGGTAGTTAAAGGTGAGAACGCGATGAGCTAAATTACCATAGGTAGCTACCAGCTCATCATTATTGCGACGGAGGAATTCACGCCAGGAAAAATCAGTATCTCCAGTTTCCGGCATATTTATAGACAGGAGATAACGCAGCGGATCCGGGTCATATTTGTCTAAATAGTCAGGAAGCCATACTGCCCAGTTGCGACTGGTAGAAAGCCGCTTGCCTTCGATGGTCAGAAATTCATTAGCCGGGATATCGTAGGGAAGGCTAAGACCACCATATCCCATCAGCATAGCCGGCCAGATAAGCGTATGGAAAGGGATATTGTCCTTGCCGATAAAGTAAAAGCTCTTGGCATCGCCGCTCCAGAAAGGCTGCCAGGCTGCAGCATCACCGTGTGACTTTGCCCACTCCTTGCTTGCCGAAAAATAACCGATGACGGCTTCAAACCAGACATAGATGCGCTTGTTCTCAAATCCAGGTTGGGGCACAGTGACACCCCAATCTATATCACGAGTAATCGCCCGGTCTTTAAGCCCGCCCTCCAGAAAGCCTAAGGTGAAATTCAGCACATTTTGACGCCAGTGAGTCTGTTCTTTAACCCAGGATTTCAGCCTGTCCTCAAAGGCGCTGAGGCGAAGAAAGAAATGCTCGGAAACCTCAAAGCGTGGAGTGGCAGAACAAAGGCGACAGCGAAGGTCAAGAAGGTCGCTGGGATTCATAGTCCGTCCACATTCATCACACTGGTCACCTCGCGCCTGCGGAAAGTGGCAGTAGGGACAGGTACCTTCAACATAGCGGTCAGGCAGAAAGCGTTGGCACTGCGGACAATAGGCTTGAGGCATAGCATCCTTGTAAATATAGCCTTCATCCAGCAGCTTAAGAAAAATATCATGGGTGGTCTGGGTGTGGTTCGGCGTGCCGGTGGTAGTAAACAAGTCCCAGGATATGCCCAACCTCTGCCAGCAATCGAGGAACCCCTTGTGGTATCGGGCTACTATCTCCTTGGGAGACTTCTTCTCTTGCTCGGCGCGTAAGGTAATCGGCGTCCCATGCTGGTCACTACCCGAAACCATCAACACCTTATTACCCTTAAGACGATGATACCGGGCAAAGATATCCGCCGGCAGGTACGCCCCAGCGATATGCCCCAGATGCAGCGAACCATTGGCATAAGGCCAGGCAACTCCAATGAAAATAGTCTCAGCCAATTCTATGCCTCGCAGTCACGGTTTTAACTTTTGGATTGTATCACAGATTATTAAAAAAGTATTCAACTGTACGGACAGACCTTCAGGTCTGTCCGTTGCCTTATCGCTCTCGGACAGAGGCTGTCCAAAAACTCTAAGTGACAATCCGTCTCTCCCGGTTTGTGGGGAAAATTATCGCTCATTGGTGATACAGTTTAAACATGTAGCCCCGACCCTTTAGTGTCGGGACTACATTTTCGGACAGGTCTAAAGACCTATCCCTACGTTCATTTTAGTCAGAGAATTCAGGAGCCTGAATCTAGACTTGTCGGGAAAAAGGTCAGCACCTGTTCGCCCTTTTCCTTTACATGAGCAGCGTAGCCTTTGATTAAACAACATTCTACGCAGAAACGTGTCTTCTCATCCTCCTTCTCCTCCATGAGCAAATACCGCTGCCCTTGCTCAATGAGGCGCTGACAACCGTCACATTTAATTTCGCCTACAGCAACACATCCGCGATTCATTTTCAATCTCCTTTAGTCACCCTTAACCACGCTTGATAAAGTTTCCTTTTCGACACACCGCTGGCTTCAGACAATTGGGCTACTGCTTCCTTAGCACCAGCTCCCTGCTGATAAAGCTTACGTAGTTCCTTTTCAATTTGCTTACTGACTTCAGGCTCCTCCTTCGTTTTACCTTCAATGACCAGGGTAAACTCACCCTTAGGCTGAGCAAAATGCTCTATCGCCTGGCTCAATCTGCCCCTAAACACTTCCTCATAAACCTTGGTAAGCTCACGACAGACTGCCACTTTCCTATCCCCAAAGACCTCCATAGCATCATTCAGCGTCTCCAAAAGCCGATGCGGAGCCTCAAAAGCAACCATAGTCCACGGTTCATCCGCCACAGACTTAAAAAGACGTCGCCTGGCTCCCTGACGGCGGGGCAAAAAGCCGATATAAAGAAACTGATTAGCCGGCAACCCGGAAACCACCAGAGCCGTTATCACCGCCGAGGCACCGGGAACGGGCACAACAGGAATCCCGCGCTCAATAGCTGCGGCAATAAGCTCATAGCCAGGGTCGCTCAATCCTGGCATGCCCGCTTCGGAGACCAGAGCTACATCTTTTTCCTTAAGGCAGTCCAGGAGATAACCAAGCTTAGCCCGCTTATTATGCTCATGATAGCTGGTCAGCGGCGTCTTTATATCATAAACATTGAGCAACTGGCGTGTGGTACGCGTATCTTCAGCAGCAATCAACTCAACCTGTTTCAACAAACGCAGAGCTCGCAGAGAAATATCTTCCAAATTGCCAATCGGTGTAGCTACAACATATAGTATAGGCACAATTCAATCGCCTTAAATTATAGCCTACCTTTGCAAATGGGTCTAGCCTAAAGACGCTAAATCGAGAACATTTACTGTCATTGCGAGCGAATTGAAGGCATCTCACCTCGACTCCTTGGACAGAAATTATAAATACTAAACCCTAAGTCCTAAACAACATCAAAATTCAAATTTCCAAATTCGAAGGCTCTGTGTTGTGGTCATTGGTATTTTGGGGTTTTGAATTTGTTTAGGGCTTAGAAATTCGAATTTGGTATTTTCTGTAGAATAACCGCGAGGCTTCAACTGTTCACGAAAATAGAGCCGCTCGTTGCAACAAGATGAATACCAAGAACAAGCACCTCCCTTGACTTCAAGTCCTTATCTTTGTTATAGTCTGCAACAATAACCTGGAGACAGAAACATGGCTATCCACAAATTCAAAGAGATGGAACGCGCTTACGGCTTTGAAGAAGTTGCACTTGTCCCCGGTGACACAACCATCAATCCCGACCAGACAGATATAGACTTTACCATCGGAAACTGTACCTTCTCCATCCCTATTCTAGCTGCAGCTATGGACGCGGTAGTTGACCCGAACTTTGCCATTCTCCTGCATAAGCTTGGCGGACTCGCAGTGCTCAACCTGGACGGTATCCAGGCAAGATATAAAAAGCCCGAGGAGATTCTAGCTCAAATTGTTCAAGCCCCTGATACTGAGGTCACCTCGCTGCTCCAGAAGATATATACCCAGCCCATTAAAGAGGAGCTTATCGGCGAGCGTATCCAGACAATAAAACGGGCTGGAGCTACCTGTGCCGTCTCACTAATCCCGTCCAATACTAAGCAACTGGCCCCAGTCGCCAAAGAAGCCGGCGCCGATATACTTGTCATCCAATCTACAGTCACCACCGCCCGTCATATCTCCAAAAGCTACCGCGGGCTTATCTTCTCCGAGCTATGCCAAACAGTAGCCATGCCAATTATAGTCGGCAACTGCGTCACCTATAGTGCTGCCCTCGAACTAATGAGAACCGGCATCGACGGTATGCTCGTTGGCGTTGGCCCAGGAGCTGCCTGCACTACCAGAGAAGTCCTCGGCGTCGGCGTTCCACAAGTAACCGCAACCATGGATTGCGCCGCTGCCCGGGAAACCCACTTCAAGGAAACCGGCAAATATGTGGCAGTAATTACTGACGGCGGTATCCGCACCGGCAGCGACCTGTGCAAGGCCTTCGCCTCAGGAGCTGACGCCGTTATGCTCGGGTCAATTATGGCACAGGCCGCAGAAGCCCCGGGGAAAGGCTATCACTGGGGAATGTCCCACCCTCACCCTACATTGCCCAGGGGCACAAGAATCAAGGCAGGCATCCGGGCTCCGCTAAAACAGCTCCTTTTTGGCCCTACCTCGGCAACTGATGGCACTGAGAATTTCGTCGGTGCTCTGCGCACGGCGATGGGGGTCTGTGGCGCCCTCACTATCAAGGACATGCACAAGGTCAAGATGGTAATCGCCCCAGCCATAAAGACCGAAGGCAAGTATTTCCAGGCAATGCAGGGGATGTGCTCGGGCTAGAAACTGTCTAAACGAAAACGGAAACACAGAACCAGACGCCGAAGCCAACCAGAACCAGAGCACAAACACCAAAGACAATCCTCTGAACTTTCTGCGTCCAAAGATGCTTTGTTCTAAACACGCTCATTGATATAAATTGTTCCCAAACTAAATCACACGACCAATGCACCACAGCGAAAACAACCAGGCCCCAGATGCCAAACCCAGCGGCAGTGGCTATAAGGGCTATCCCTATGGTCGCCCACCACAAGAAGAAATACGGGTTAGCCCCGGTCATCATAATTCCGGTAACTAAAGAGTTATACGGCAAATCAGCAGCTTCCCCTTGAGCCTTCTTAATATTCCACACCACCACCGAGCCCATAGCAATCAACATTAAGCCGCCAGCCAGACCGATAACTTTCTTGGCCTCGGGAGAAGCAAAGAAATGAGCAAAGCCGAAGTAGATAAGCGCCATCAAAGGCAGTTCGATAACGGCATGACCCAGAGCGATGAATATACCAGCGTTTTGCTCCCGGTAGCCTTTGGCAATGGTAGCCGCAGTAAGCGGCCCGGGCAACATGACGCCGGAAAGGGATATACCGGCGGCTGAAAGCAGAAATAGGCCAAGGCTTGCTGTCATAATCGTCAGGATAACTCAAGGCCAAGGACGACCGAAGTTTCTCTCTGGCGGTCAGATATCCGCCAGTAGGTTCTAAGCAATTCATCCTTATCGGGCAAGAGGCGAAAACCATGCATCTCGTAGAACGCTATTGCCCAACGAACATCAGCCCATGTCCCCACGAGCAGCCGCTGGGTTTCACAAAGGCTCTTGAGGTGATTAAGCAACTTGCTGCCGATTCCCCGCCTTTGCCAAGAGGTTATCACGTAGGCATGCCTTATCAAAGTTACATACTTGACTCGCTGGAAGCCCATAACTCCAACAAGCTGTTCCTCATCCTGCCAGCCAAAGAAAGACATCTCCTCCATTTCTCGGCTGAGCTCATCAATAGACATGTAAGGTTCATGGTAACAATCCGGCGGAATAACACCTCGGTAGGCTTTGGCTGCGTCATTAATGACAGGATATATGATTCTAATGTCTTGCGGCTGACACTGCTTGATCACGGCAGCAACAAACTCGCTAAACCTCCTACTCTTCCTCTTCTTCTTCCTGTACCTCAGCCCCCAACTCGCCGCCAAGCCGAGGTAACAAGGCAGTACCCTTAGCCTTTCGTTTGGTAGCTTTAGGTAAACTACCAATCGTCTTCTTCAAATCAGCAAATGTCTCCGCCGGAACCCTTTCGGGCAACACCAATCCATTAACCCCAGCTTGAAATAAGCTGCTAATCTCAGCGCTGGTCACCGATAAATTCACGGTTACTAATAATGGCTTGGCCAACAACTCAGTAAAACGCTGACAAATAAGCAAACGCTCGACGGTAACCGAAGACTCCTCTCCAGTAACAAGCACGCCATCAACCGTTAATGGTAACTCATTTATAGCCCTGACCAAGCCAGGGTCCAGCGAAGGTTCTATTCTTAGGAGCTTGCCCACACCTTCC
>JAPLHH010000212.1 GCA_026389735.1 Chloroflexota bacterium
CTGACGTAGGAATTATGTTAATGTTGCTCTTAAGACAGTTTGTCAAGTCATCACAACATTAATGATTTCTTGCGACAACAGTATATCTATGGTTCATTAGCTACTCCATTAGCGAATGTTTCGCATTGGGGCGGTCCATTCATCACCACTTGAAACTCTACTGAAAAGTTTCTTCGAACAAATTTATCATACCTGGTAACATGATATCATGGCTAGCTAGCGCTAACGCTCATCATGCTATCTTTAGATACGAAGGAAAAGTAATTACGAATATTCTAGACTTGCGTCTATTCATCTATTCGGAATCAAGACCCACGTCAAATCACGACGTACTGAACCCAGCTAACGTCCCCTTTTAACCAGTGAACACCTGTACCCTTGGCCGCTACTGCACGGCCAGGAGAGGGGGAGCCGACAGCGAGGTAGCAACGCGCGGGGTCGATAGGAGCTCTCGCCCGCCACAACTCTCTTATTCCCGGGGTAGCTTTTCTGAAGTCACCGACATCCATCAAAGACAACTCGGCGTATCGTTAACCCATGCTTTCACAATTGGATTCATTACTGTGTTGAATCCAATAAATGATCCTTTTGCGTTTACACTCTACTCTCCATTTCTGACGGAGATGAGGATCACTTTGGGCGCCCATGATCTCCTGTCATGGGCGTACCGCCCCAGCCGAGCGGTCCACCAATCGGTGTCCCCAAAAAGTTATTTAGGTAAGTCGTACAGTTACGAGAAGGCAGTGTTACATTGTTGCCTATTCAAAGCCCAAAAGCTTTGACTTGACAGCTCCTGCCTACGCTATGCAATCGCAAGCGTACAACAACGACAGGCTACCGCAGAGCTCCACGGGGTCTTCTCTTCCCCCTGAGGGTCCGTGGCCTTTTCGCCACGAAAGTAGGTTCGCCGAGCACCAGCCTGAGACAGCGAGGAAAACGTTAAGCCATTCATGCGGGTCGTCATTTAAACGACAAGGGACTACGCTACCTTAAGACGGTCAGAGTTACCGCCGCCGTTAACGAGGGCTTAGGCCGGTTGAAACCAGCTTTAACACACTCGCACTGGGCAGGCCTCACTGACTATACAAAAGATTTCTCTTTAGCAGTCAGCTATGTTTTAGTTAAACAGTCGTTCCCTCCTTGTCACTGTGACCTATGCATCTCTGCATAGGCAACCCTTATAGCGAACATACGGGTCTAGATTGCCGATTTCCTTAGGCTGGCGTTACTCGAAACGCCACACCACGCGTATGTCTGTGGTATCTGGATATTAACAGATTTCCCTTCCTCTACAGCAGTTAAGAGTAGAGTTAGGATTGACTAACTCACGACCAATGAATGTTGTCGTGAAACCCTTGCCCTTTAGGCGGAGAGGATTCTAACCTCTCTTTGATGCTACTACCAACAGGATGCTACTTCTGAGCCTACCGCCCTCCTGTTTTTGGACTGATACAAACTTTATGACTTAGTTAGCTTGAGGGACCTTAACCCCAGGCAAGCTTGTTTGCTTTTCGGACACTAAGCTTACCCCAGTGCCCTCACTCCCATCTTCTCAGACGTTAACAGATTATTAGTTTGACAGGAAAACTGGAAATTTCTTTCCTTGGTCCCCCAATCAGTGCTTTACCCTGCCAACTATCTCTGATGAGGCTATGCTAGTCACATATTTCGAAAGGAACCAGCTATCACCGCCTTCGTTTGGCTTTTGGTGTTCAAGTAGGAGCTCAGAACTAGTTCTAATAATTCTTTTTTATCATAACCATTCCAATATTTACTTTTTCTGGAAACGTAAATATTGTTTAAAAATCCGATTTCTTTTTTAAATTTCATTAATTGATTTTTTCCTCCGATCCTGATTTCTGTTTTTGTAATAGAGATTTTAAAACCCAAGCTTCTAAGAATTTCTGAATACTGTTTTAATAAATGTGGGTT
>JAPLHH010000135.1 GCA_026389735.1 Chloroflexota bacterium
CCCTGTTCTGTAGATGAGGATGCCCCAGTTATTGTTAGAGAAATGGCACAAGCGGCTCGGATAGCCGGCGTTGGGCCGATGGCAGCCGTAGCTGGAGCTATTGCTGAGGCTGTAGGTAAAGACCTGCTTGTTTGCACGCCACAGGTAATCGTTGAAAATGGCGGCGATATATTTATGAAGCTTTCACGAACCAGGCTGATTGGTGTTTATGCCGGCGGCTCCCCCTTTACTGGAAAAATCGCCCTTGAGATAAGTCCTGAGGAAACGCCTTTGGGTGTATGCACTTCTTCGGGAACTGTGGGACATTCTCTCAGCTTTGGTGCTGTTGATGCTGTGATTGCCCTTTCCCGTTCTGCAGCGTTGGCTGATGCTGCGGCTACGGCTATCGGTAATAGAGTCAAAACTGCCGATGATATTGATGTGGCGATTGAGCAGGCCCAGGCTATTGATGGGCTAGTTGGCGTAGTCATAATAAAAGACGATAGAATGGGTATGCGGGGTAGCGTGAAGCTTGTATCTTTATAAGTTGGTGCAACTCGTGAAATTGTTTTAGAATCAACCGCCGCAGCAAATCACTTTGAACACAATAGACGCTTCAGCCTTACCATCTCTACCATCGGTTATCACGACGGTGACTGTATAATCGCCGTTAACGCCGGGGGAAGTCCATCCAACCGTGTCTCCCTCTCCTGTAATTTTGCCACCTGTGGCTCTCCACAGGTAACTTAGCTTGTCACCATCCGGGTCCTGAGCGTTGCATTGTATGGTCACGGTTATCCATTGCCTGATTCGGTTCTCCTTGTCCGGGAGTTTTCCGTCTCTTGTTAGGCTAGTTATGGTTGGGGGCTGGTTGGGCTTGTCTATGACAGCTATGGTTGTCGAATTGGTAGCCTCACCACCCTTACCGTCGGTTACCGCGACTTTAATAGTGTAATTGCCAGCGGCATCAGGCGCGACCCAGGTGATGCTGCTGGCTTCCCCTTTAATGGTTCCGCCGTCAGCCGACCATCGGTAGCTCAAGACATCGCCATCGGCATCGGTGGCTTCGCAGATTATCTGGGATTCCGATAAAGTGAGGGCCTCCTTTTCGGCTGTTATAGAATTGATAACAGGGGGTTGGTTTGGTGGAGGTGGGGGTGGGGGTGGGGGAGAAGAAAGTATGCAGGCACTGCTTAAGAGCAGCGCAACGATGATGAGCAAAATGGCTAACTTGGACTGTTTTTGTATTGATGATGTGTTCAATCTAAGCCGCTTCATTTTATGTTTCCTCTTTATTTTGCCGTTTGTTTCTTTTTTGAAACCTAGCCAGCCACGGTGGTGAAGACAAGAAACCACCAGGATGGACGAATATTATAGTCATAGCCAGGGCGAAAAGTACAATGTCGATGGAGAGTGATTGCACATGTGTCAGTGTGCCGAACATCTCTTCCCATATACCGAAGCATTCGCAGGAGGCGAATTTGGTACTCCCCTGGCTGATGAACCAGGAATTATTGGCTATAAAGGCTGCAGTGAGTGGTAGGCAGAGGATTGCAATGAGGCGCTGCCAGATACGCAGGAGGAGAAGGATGCCTAGAAGTATCTCTGTCCAGGGGATGATATAGGGGAATAATATATCGCCGATAAAGTAAGCCACCCCCGGCGTTAGAAGGGCATCCGGGAGAATCGCACCGATGAACTGCATGGTTTGGCCCGGCATCTCACCGAAACCGAATGCCTTACCGCTGCCAGCTATCAGCAATGTAAGCCCCACCAGGATGCCGGCTACTAAGCTTACTATTGATCTCACCCGCTGGCGACTCTCTTGAGTAGCGTCTGACATAGTACGAATCTCCGAATAATTATGATGACTTGACTAGCTCACTATTATAAACTACACTAGTTATTGTATGCAAAAACCTGGCTGGTGCCGTTTCCTAACTCGGCTTACTCTTATAGTGGGGAGACCAGCTTGCCGGAGTATTCTTCTTGGCAATGTATATAGAGGTCTTGAGCCGTTAGAGACTGCAGCAGAAACAGGGCATAACTTTCATAAGGAGGCATAGATGGCTCTAGCGGACAAGACCTTGACTTGTAAAGACTGCGGTAGCGAATTTACGTTTACCGTAGGTGAGCAAGAGTTTTACAAGTCAAGAGGGCTACAAAATGAGCCTGGTCGGTGCCCAGAGTGCCGAGCAGCTAAACGACAGAGTCGCTACCGAGGCTATGGTGAACCTAGGACGATGCATCAAGCAACATGTGCCAAATGTGGTACTGAATGCGAGGTGCCTTTTGAACCTAAGGATGACCGGCCTATTTATTGTAGCACCTGTTACGCGGAAGTGAAACAACAAAGCCAATAAAATAGCCTGATACCCCTCTCAGGAGTGTCTCCCCGCCGAGAGGGGTTCTCTTTTGAGAAAACTGTTCTATCGTAAGTTATTCCAGGCAAATGAATGCTGGTATTTGCAGGCTAAAACTTCATCTTTTAGAGAGTCGGTCGCTAAAGGATAAAAGGCGAATAGTGAAGTCTATTACCTCTCGACTTCGGAGCCAGTATAATATCTCCATAGCTGAGGTGGATGACCAGGATTTGTGGCAGTTGGTGACTTTGGGCATAGCCTGCGTCAGCAACCACAACCAGCATGTTGATGAGACTCTATCGAAGGCGATGAGTTTCATTACCAATAATTATCCAGGGCTAGAAATCGTAGACCAAGAGATAGAGATTTTATCCGGCCCTTAGCTTGTAGCAGTTTAATTAATTTGAATGTATGTTGATGCCTTCCTTCACCACCTTCTGACTTTACCTGATTATAAACAACAGATTGTCCATATACAGCCTATCCCCCCGTGTGATGCCACCTTCGGCGAACTAGATGAGCCTCTCCACCTCGCCCTTCAATCGTGTCTTGAATCTTTAGGCATATCGTCCTTGTATACCCATCAAGCCGGGGCGATTAATGCCGCTCGTCGTGGCAAGAATGTAATGGTAGCTACAGCCAGTGCCAGTGGCAAAACCTTATGCTATAACCTGGCGGTGTTAGAGGCGACCTTGCATGACCCAAGCAGCCGGGCTTTGTATCTTTTCCCGACGAAGGCTTTAGCTCAGGACCAGCTACGGAGTTTGAATGAGCTGGCTTGCCCTGAGCTGGTTTCTTCTGCGGGCTGTGTTACGTTTGATGGTGATACGCCGAAATCGGAGCGGGCTGAGATAAAAAGGAAAGCCAAGGTTGTGCTTACCAATCCTGACATGCTCCATCTGGGCATTTTGCCCAATCATAAATCGTGGTCAAGGTTGTTTCGCAGCTTGAAATACGTAGTGATAGACGAGGCTCATGTCTATCGTGGGGTTTTCGGCTCTCATGTAGCCAATATTTTGCGCCGCCTGCGCCGGATATGCGCCTCTTATGGCTCCAATCCCCAGTTTATTTGCTGCTCAGCGACTATTGCCAATCCAGGGGAACATGCGGAAAAACTTGTCGGGCTGCCTTTTGAGGTAATCAGTGAGGACGGGTCACCCCACGGTGGTAAATCTTTTGTCTTCTGGAATCCTCCGCTTATTGATGAGACCGGGACAGGCCGGCACAGCTCCAATAGCGAAGCTACCTTTCTTTTCAGCGAACTTATCCGAAATAATATCCGTAGCCTGGTTTTTACCCGAACCCGCAAATTGACCGAGCTTATTTATCTTTATAGCCGGGAGCAGCTGGGCTCTTCTTTGGGGCAGCTAATTAAGCCTTATCGGGCAGGTTATCTTCCCGAAGACCGACGACAGATTGAACGGGAGTTGTTCGGTGGACATCTCCTTGGCATTGTCGCTACCACTGCCTTAGAACTGGGAATTGATATCGGCGACCTTGAAGCCACCGTGCTTGTCGGATATCCGGGGAGCATTGCCAGCACCTGGCAGCAGGCAGGTCGGAGCGGCAGGGGGATCGGTGACTCGTTGAGCTTTCTTATTGCTCAGGATAATCCACTCGACCAGTATTTCATGCACCACCCTGATTACTTCTTCGGCAAAAACTTTGAGAATGCACTGACAAATTCGGAAAACCTTAATATTTTGAAGCCACATCTTCTTTGTGCTGCCTGGGAGCAGCCTTTGACAGATGGTGATGGCGCCTTTTTTGGTGCTGCTTTCGATAGGGCAATCTCCGAGATGGGAGGCGAGGGCAAGCTTAGAAAAAGCGGTGGGCGGTGGTATCTTTCTCCTAAAATTGCTCATCCAGCTCAGGAAATCAATATAAGGTCTACTTCGGGGAAAAATTACGCCATCGTTGATGCTTCTCAGGGCTATGAGTTAATGGAGACAGTAGAAGCCAGTGTTGCCTTTTTCCAGATACACCCCGGGGCTATTTATCTTCACCAGGGTGAGTCATATCTGGTACAGGAGTTCGACCTTGAGAATCGTGTGGCTGTAGTGACGCCGACGGACGTCACTTATTACACCCAAACCAAGGAATTAACTGATATCAAGATTCTAAAAACTGAGCGTGAAAGAAGTTGCTCAGGCGTAAAGGTCTGCCTTGGTGAAGTGGATGTTACCAATGCTGTGGTCGGTTTTAAGAAAAAGATGCAGTTTACAGAAGAGGTCATCGGTGAGGAGCCTCTCGACCTGCCGCCCCTGCGTTTTCTCACTCAGGCTCTGTGGTTTGACTTGCCAGAGGTATCTATTGAGCGGGTGGCTGAGGCTGGGCTTGATTTTGCCGGCGGCTTGCATGCTGCTGAACATGCCGCTATCGCTATGCTGCCTCTATTTGCCCTGTGTGACCGCAATGACATTGGCGGTGTGTCCACTCCCATCCATGCTGACACTGGCAAGGCGCAAATCTTTATCTATGATGCTTATCCGGGCGGGGTCGGCATTGCCGAAAAGGGCTTTGAGATGATAGAAGAGCTATGGTCAACAACCCTGGAGGCGATTGAGGAATGCCCGTGTCAGGAGGGCTGCCCTAGCTGTATTCAGTCGCCCAAGTGCGGCAACAACAACGAGCCTCTGGATAAGAAAGCAGCTCTGATATTGCTGCATGGGTTGGTGGGTGTTTAATATGGGTTTTAGAGATTTGAATTTGGTGGTATCCCCAAATTACTGCTAGGAAGTTTCCTAGACCTATTTTTCAGCGCCAAAAGACCCGCTACCAAAACACCTTATCTCTTGGTGCATCGGCAAATCATTGCCAAAAATTTTGACGATGCGTTTCCTTGACAGAATCTTACACCTTATGCTTTACTATTTACATAAGGTGTAAAAACCTTAGGGTTTAAGCCGGTGGTCTGCTGGCAGGTTAAAAATGATCGGTAATGATCAAAATTAAAAAATTCGAATCGCGATCATAGTGTTGATCTTACCCATGGTAGCTATTGACATTGTAATAAATTTATAATTAGTAGAGAATGGCCTTCAGTAATCTGGAGGCCATTCCTTTTGTGAGTTACCTTATATATTCTCTTAGTATCCGCTTGTCATTGCAAGCCCTTCGCCTCGTGTCATTCTGAGCGAAGCGAAGAATCTCCCGTGGACATGATTTTGTGAAACAGTCCTTGCCTCACCTCTTCACCACCGAGATTGCCACGTCGCTGGCGCTCCTCGCAATGACAGGAAGGGAAAGCGGAGATTGCTTTGTTGCGGTACTTCTCGCAAGCGCTAATGCAACATTGTTGCATTTACAATGAAAATATAATAAAATTATCGAGACTATGTCTCAGATTCATGGTGCGCTCCAGGTGTTGCGGAGCAGAGGCTACAGGGTAACTGAGCCGCGAAAGCATGTGCTCAAGGTTTTAGCAGAGGCACAGAGGCCTGTCTCGCCTTACAATATACAAGAAATTCTGCAACAAAAAGGCGAATATCTTAACCATGTTACCATCTACCGTGTACTTGACCTTCTTTGCTCTCTTAACCTGGCTCACAAGGTGTTTCTGGTGGGCGGATTTGTGAAGTGTACACTCGGAGAAGGTGGTGGGTGCCATCGCTTTGTGGTTTGTCGTCAGTGTGGCGCTCTTCGTGAGTATGCAGACAAAGCACTGTGTGAGGAGGAGAATGCAATTGCTCAGGAGTTTGGCTTCCGGACCGAGCAGCACTTCTCTGAATTTTCCGGCATTTGCTCTGGATGCATGGCTTCGGCGAGGTCTTGATTCCAGGCTTATTTGGTGGTTCGCATGCTTAGAAGAATAGGAATTGAACTAGCCAGACATGCCCCATTTACCGCTGCTGGAGCGGTCTCCGGCATCGTTATAATGGCTATTATGATATTCACCAATGTCTTACCTCATGTCTCGGAGGTTGTTTTCTATTTCTTACACCCAGCCCACGTGTTGTTCAGTGCCATTGTGACCACGGCGATGTATAAGCGGTACAGCACGGGTAAGCTCTGGGCGGCGATTTTGATCGGCTATACCGGCTCGATTGGCACAGCCACATTGAGTGACGCCATAATTCCTTATCTGGGCGGAGAAGCACTTAGAATTGGGATGGAATTTCATGTACCTTTTATTGAGGAGTGGTGGCTGGTAAATCCACCGGCATTTCTGGGTATCGCCATAGGTTATATGCGACCTACAACCAAACTCCCGCATGCGGCACATATCTTTTTGAGTACTTGGGCATCTCTATTCTATTTCATCGCATTTGGTGTGGCGAACTGGCTTCCTTTACTTCCTTTTGTCTTCTTGTTTCTATTTCTTGCAGTTTGGCTCCCTTGCTGCTTCAGCGATATAGTATATGCTCATTTCTTTCTGGGTGGTGACCAGCATCATCACGATGAAATCGACCATTAACTTTAGATTGCCACGCTTCGCTCGCAATGACAGATAGGCGTTGTTCAACAGCCTCTGTTTAATCGTTTTGCCCATTCTCAGCCTGTGTGCTAATATGGCTGAGATTTGTGAATTTGTTGTGCTGATATGCCGGATTCGTTAGATAGAACCAAAAAAGCTGTGAAACGCAGCCGGGAGAGCTGGTTTGGCAAGATGGCTCGTCTTTTCGACCGGACCAGTGTAGAAGATGAGGTTTGGGATGAGCTGGAAGAGTTACTAATCGCTGCGGATGTTGGTGTGGCTACCACACAGAAGCGAATCGAAAACGTGAAGCAACGAGTTAGAACAGAGAAGCTGAGCGAAGGGACGCAGGTACGGGCCGCCTTGAAAGACGAGATGGTGAACCTGTTGAAGGTTGATGGTGGAGCAGGCAGCATTTCGAAGTCGGCCAGCACGCAAATCATCCTGGTGGTGGGGGTAAACGGTTCGGGCAAGACGACGAGCATTGCCAAGCTTGCCCATAGTTTAAAAAGCGAAGGGGAAAAGGTCATTTTAGCTGCTGCCGATACCTTCAGAGCCGCGGCTATTGACCAGCTTAAGCGCTGGGGTGAGCGGGTGGGAGTGGAGGTCGTGGCTCATCAGCCTGGCGGCGACCCGGGAGCCGTGGTTTATGATGCTCTTCAGGCAGCTCAGAACCGACAGGCTCAGGTAGTTATAATTGACACCGCCGGCCGTCTCCATACCAAATTAAACCTTATGGAGGAGCTTAAGAAGATAAAGCGTGTAGCTGGCAAGTACGATATGCCTCAGGAGGTGCTGCTGGTAATTGATGCTACCACCGGTCAGAACGGCCTGGCTCAGGCCAGACATTTCACTGAAGCAGTGGGGGTGAGCGGTATTTTTCTGGCCAAACTTGACGGTACTGCCAAAGGAGGAATAGTATTAGCGGTCTGCGATGAGCTGAAGATTCCCATTACCTATATTGGAACTGGCGAGCAGCTTGATGATATAGCCCCCTTTGATGCTAGCACCTTTGTTGAGGCGATTTTTTCGTAGATAGGAGAAGAATGATTAATATAGGAATAGACCCGGTTGCTTTCAGTATTGGAGTTTTTGATGTGAGATGGTATGGGATTATGGTTGTCCTGGCTGTTGTGGCGGTAATCGTCATCTCTTTGCTGGAGGCGAGACGGGTTGGTCTAGACGAGGAGCACATTTACAGTGCCGGCTTATGGGCAATCATCGGCGGGGTAATAGTATCACGATTGCTTCATGTCATTGACAAGTGGGACTATTACATGGCTAATCCGGCGCAGATTATTGGCTTTGAAGGCTTGACCGTTTACGGAGCGGTTCTGGGTGCCTTGTTGGTGGTATTGATTTATTGTTGGGTTAAAAAAATTTCCTTCTGGCTAATAGGTGATGTCATTGCTCCGGGGGCGATTCTGGGGCAGGCTATAGGCAGGATTGGCTGCCTCATGAATGGCTGCTGCTATGGATTGCCTACATCTTTGCCCTGGGGATTGGTCTATACTCATCCTGGTAATTATGGTCCTCCCCTTGGCGGAGCGGTCCATCCCACACAGGTTTATCACCTGATTTGGAATCTTATAGGATTTGGCGTGCTCTGGTCATTACGCCGTCGGCTCAAGCCACAGGGCTCGCTCTTTCTTCTTTACCTTGCCTTATATGCTGCCGGTGACCTGAGCATAAGGTTTGTGCGGGCGGGAGAACCCTTCCGTTCCGGTATGTTTTTCAATATGCAACAGGCTCAATTGATCGGCATAATAATATTGGTGGTAACAGTACCCTGGCTGATTGTCAGGATGTTACGTGCGAGGACACAGGCCGTGATTACTGAGTCTTCGAGCAAAGTCAGTCGCAAGTAGCGAAATCGAGGAGCCTAAGTCGAAGCCTTTCCCCACCGTTCCACCGGTCTATATCCAGGTTGTAGGCGATATCCAGATAAGTGGTTGTTTCTTGAGCGCGGTTGCCAAACCGGAAGCCGATAGCATCCCAGACTACACCTTCCTGCTTTAATTTCAGCCCCAGATGCTCACCCTGGCTGCCAATCGGACGCTGGTCAACGATTTCAACATGGCGGCTGACAAAGGCGGGCAGTGGATTGCCGGAGCCGAAGGGAGCCAGCCGTTGTATCTGCTTGAAAGTTTCCCCGGTGAAGACCGATAGGGGCACTTCAGCATCGATGTCAATGTGAGGACGGAGGTCCAGGCCAGCCAGTTGAGCTTCAGCCAGAGTGAGGAGTCGCTTCTGGAGCTGGGTGAGGTTGGTGGTGGGTACGCTGAAGCCAGCCGCCTTAGTATGACCACCAAAGTTGGTCAAGAGGTCGCGGCAGTCTTTAAGGGCGGCCATGAGGTCAAACTCGGGTATGCTCCGCCCGCTGCCACGGCATGTCTCTGCGCCAAATTTGAAAAGGATTACCGGGCGGTAGAACTCTTCTGATAGTCTGCCGGCGACAAGCCCAATAACACCTGTCGGGTAGTCTTCGTCACCTGTCATCAGCAGCGGTAAGTCGGTTCCGGTAGCAATTATTCTTTCTCTGGCTCGTTCCAGCAGTTCGCTGGTTAGCCGTTGCCGTTTGGCATTCTTTTCCTCAAGCTCTGAAGCGAGTGAGGCAGCCTCCTGCCGGTCTTGCGTGAGAAGCAATTGGTAACTCGTGGCAGCATCACCAAGTCTACCAGCAGCGTTGAGGCGAGGCCCTAATACCCAGGATATACTTTCAGTATCGAGATTACCTGGTTTTAGGTTGGCACCGCGCATCATCTCTTGAAGTCCGAGGCGCTCGGTGTTATTAATAAGTTCGAGTCCGCGCTTCACCCAGTAGCGATTGTCGCCAGTCAGCGGAACCATGTCGGTTACGGTGCCTAAAGCTACTAGGTCTAGCAACCTGTTCAGCAATTCTTCCCGGCCACTGCCCTTGAGGAGCGCCTGAAGAAGTTTGAAAGCGACACCTACCCCGGCAAGTTCGGTGGATTGGCAGGCGGAATCGCTTCGTTTATGGTCAACCACTGCCAGAGCCGGTGGCAAAGAAGCTAGCGGCTGGTGGTGGTCGGTGACGATTATGTCTATTTCCATCTTCCGGGCTTTTTGAATTTCAGCAATGGCAGTGATGCCGGTATCAACGGTGATGATGAGGCTGATGCCTTGTTTGCGGAGCTTTTCCAGAGCAGCTACTTGCAAGCCGTAACCTTCACGGTAGCGGTGGGGTATATAGGGAATGACTTTGCCACCAAGTGCTGAAAGCCCTTGGACCAGTAGTGCCGTGGCAGTGATGCCATCAGCGTCAAAGTCACCATAGATGGCGATTTCCTCACCAGTAAGCAGAGCCTGATAGGTCCTGCTTACCGCTTGATGCATGTCAGGCAGAAGGAAGGGGTCAGCTTCCAACCGGCTATCGGCGTTCAGGAAGGTCTCGATTTGGGAGGGCTCTGAGATGCCTCGATTGCAAAGCAGTTGAGCTAATAGCGGGTGAACCCCAGGTATGTTAATCGGCCGTTCGGCTGGGGTTAGTAGTCTCCAATAGGTGCGGCTCAAGCCTGTGCCTCGGACATCAGATTCTCTGATTTATACCACAAGTCGGTACCGCCTGCAAGGTGAGAACGCTGGTTTGACCGGGCAGGCATGTGACAAATATAATTGTCATCGAGCGGAAGCATGGAAGCTAAGCTGAAAGTAGCCTTTCATACTCTGGGCTGTAAGCTTAATCAAGCTGAGAGCGAGCTTCTGGCTCGGCAGTTTGCTGAGGCCGGATATCGTGTTGTCGGCGATGAAAAGGCTGATATTCATGTCTTAAATACCTGCACGGTTACTCACATTGCCGACCGCAAGTCACGGCATTTATTGAGGCTGTGGCGGAAAAGAAATCCAGAAGCCTTAGTTATCGCCACCGGCTGCTATGCGGAAAGGGCTCCCGAAGAGCTAAGTCAGGCTGGTGCTGACCTTGTTGTCGGCAATGAGCGGAAGATGCATCTTCTTGACGTGCTAAAAGATGAGCCTGCTCCTGTGGCTCGTTGCTCAGTAGGGCAGTTTGTGGCTGATGGGGTCAGTCGAGTCCGCAGTTTCATAAAGATTCAGGATGGCTGCAATGATGCCTGTGCCTATTGTATTGTGCCCAGGGTGCGTGGGCGAGAACATTGCCTGCCGATGGCGGATGTGGTTAACGAGGTGAAGGCAAGAGTCGCTGCAGGCTATAAAGAGGTGGTGCTCACAGGGACTAAAATCGGCGCTTATAAACACAACGGAGCCAATCTCAAGCAGTTGGTGGAGCAAATCCTTGTGGTTATGGGTGTAGAACGACTGCATCTTTCCTCTTTGCAGCCCCAGGACATTTCCCCGCAGCTTCTCAATCTGTGGCAAGACCCTCGTTTATGTCGTCACTTCCATCTGGCATTACAGAGCGGTAGTGATGCGGTGCTTAGACGGATGAGGCGGCATTATTCCGTGGAGGATTATAGGCAGGCGGTGTCTTTGATTCGAAAGGCTGTGCCTGACGTAGCTATCACTACAGATATTATGGTTGGCTTTCCCGGTGAGAGCGCTGAGGAATTTGAGGAAAGCTATCGCTTTTGCCAGGAGATCGATTTTGCCAATATTCATGTCTTTAGCTATTCACCTCGACCAGGGACTCTGGCAGCCCGGATGCCGGGGCAGGTCAATGATAGGCTGAAGAAAGAGCGCAGCCTGCGGATGCTGGAGTTGGCTCGGCAGAGCGCACATAAGTTCTGCCAGAGCTTTCTAGGGCAAAACATGATGATTTTGTGGGAAAAAGAGGTTGCTCTGGGCAGTGGGATATATTCCGGACTTAGCGACAACTATATTCGGGTTTTCACCCAAAGCAGTGAGCCACTGACCAATCAGTTCTTGCCAGTAAGACTGGTTCGACTGCATAATCAGGGGTTATGGGGAGAGGTTCTCAGGTGAAGGTTCGGGTCAAGGTGATTCCCAATTCTAAGGTTGAAGGGGTTATTAGGGAAGGCGATGGGTTTCTGGTGAGGGTTAAAGAGCCTGCGAAAGAAGGCAAAGCTAATAAGGCGGTTATCAAATTACTCGCTGATTATTTCGGCGTTCCACAGAAAGAGGTAGTAATCTCAAGCGGCTTCGGAAGCAGGAACAAAGTTATCGAGATTTCAGGGTAGTGATAAACAGTTAGTTGCAACGGCCTGAACAGGCGGTTAATTATCGTGTTTCTTTGTTATGACGCTGGTTTTGGAGAAAGTCCTCTACTTCCTTGATAATCCTGTCGGTGCCTTCCAGTCGCTCTCCAGTTGCGACGCCTTCAAGCTCATACTGCTCTTCCAGTTTCTTTACGTAGAGCCGCAGTTCATCGCTGCTGTCAGCCAGGAGTCGGTTCAACATGTCTTGCAGGTACTCACCGGCTTTTGCAAGTTCTTCCAAGTCGATTTCAATCTCCAACAACTCGGTCAGCTTCTTGACAAGACCAAGGCAGACCATGGGATTGGTCTCGACCCGGACGTAAAACGGTGCATGCCCCCAGAGGCTGATGGCTTCTATGTTTCTCCGGGCGCAGTTGGTCAGCAGCAGGCCATGCAGGCTGCTTGGTCCTTGATAAATTATCGGTTCAATATTATGCTTTTGCAGTACATCCAAAAGGCTAGGCATATTTACCAGCCCGGAAATCCTCGGTTCCCTTGTGTGAGGGGTGCTGTCATAAAGCCCACCCAAGGCATATATTCTCCGAACATTGAGCATGCTGGCTAAGTCGAGGATTGTGTCAGCGAATTTCTGCCAGTGGAAATGAGGTTCGATGCCGTGAAGCAAAACCAGATCATGGTCTGCTTTTTGATTCTTCCAGAAAAAAAGACTGTTGTGCGGCAGTTGCAGCGAGGTTATTAAACCCCTGTCAACAGTTACCTTAGGGCGTGTAGTGGAGAAGTCGTAGAATTGGTCACCTTCTATCTGAGCGAACCTAGTGGCATCCAGACTTCTGGCTAAATAAAGGACAGTACCGGTAGCAACTTCGGCGGCATCAGACCAGCCGGCAAGGGCAACTATTAAATCAGGGTTGCGAAGTTCGGGCAGTTTGTGTATAGTTGTTTCGCTGATTTCCATCTTAGTTCCTCGTTTAGAAGCGGTTGAAGCTCTTTTTCCTTTCCCTTCAGTCTAACATAACTGGCAGTTGCAGAGAAGTGTAGCAGCGACCCCTCTTGACACTGTTAGTCTTGTTGAGCGATGTGTTATACTGATTCAACTACGAGTGTGGTGACACTTGTACAAAATCTTTATGTATGAGGAGGGTAGGGAGCATGGCACGTATGAGAGTTATTGTCAATCCAGCTGCTGGTGCGGGCAAAACTGCCAAGAAATGGCCGAAGATTATGGTCCTGCTGAAAAGTTTGGGGCTAGACTTTGAGTATGATGTGACAGAAGCCCCTGGTCATGCCATAGAGCTGGCTAAATCAGCGGTCGAGAAGGGCTATGAGCTGTTGGTGTCTGTGGGTGGTGATGGGACCATACATGAGATCGTGAATGGTTTGTATGAGGCTGGTGGCAGTGCTAACGTGGCAGTGGGTATTGTAAACACAGGAACGGGCGCCGATTACATCCGTACCATCGGCGTGCCTCGTCGCTATAAAGAGGCTTGCCAGTGTCTTCTGAGCCGGAATAGGCGCACCGTAGACCTTGGCGTTGTTGAATATACAAAGAAGGGCCGACCGCAGAAGCGGTTGTTTGTGAATTTTGCCGGCATTGGCTTCGATGCCGAAGTTGTCAAGGCAACTACTGAGAAGTTTAAGGCTCTGGGTGATATGCCTTCCTACCTCATGGGGTTATTCAGCACCCTCATGTCCTACGAAAACAGAGATGTGTCCATCATAGTGGATGGGGAGCATGGGCAGAGACGAATCTGTACTATCATGCTGAATAACGGCAGGTATGGAGGTGGGGGTATGCTTCCAGCACCTAATGCTGACCCGGGTGATGGCTTTTTTGACCTGGTGATAATAGATGACATAACCAAACCAGACCTTATCATGTCGTTGCCGAGAATATACAGGGGCACTCACCTTACCCACCCGAAGGTGACCTTGATGCGGGCACGGGAGGTAGAGATAACGCCGACGCTAACATCGGCTGTCCAGGCTGATGGTGAACTCCTCGGGGAAGCGCCAGCCCGCTTCAGTATATTGCCTGGGGCACTAAATGTCGTCATCTAGACGGCTGTTTCTCGTTTGACTTGAATTAGCAGTGCTTCTACAGCGCTAAATATGGAGCGAGCTAAGTTCTTTCCAATACCTCAGCCAGGCTGGGGACTTCTTGTATGAGCTGGTCTAGTGGAATTTCCTTTCCGGTAATCTCGAAAGCTTTCTTTGTTGATGGCGAAGCCACCACAAGGCTGACAGGCTGTTTGAGACCAAAAAAGAAGATACTGCTGCCACTGGGCTGGCAGTTAAGCGACAATCTTGTTACCAAGATTAGAGTTATTCCGGCTATTGCTACAGGGCTGCCGATTATTACTCTTTTCTTCTCCAGTTAGACAAAACCAGTTTCGTTCCAGCTCGCACTGTGGGCAATGAGAAGGCGAATCCAATCAGAGGTGCAGCCAGTTGAATAGGCCGCAACCTTACCGCTCCGTAAATATGACCTTCGATGATAGTCTCACCGGCAAACGAAGGCTCGATCCTTATCTGGTGAGGCGAGAAATAACTCAGAAGTAGATTAACTGGTGCTATAAAAGCAAAGAGGAAGCCTGTATCAGCCGGATTATCAAGGTCTACCTTGAAGTTTGCTACGAGTTCCTTAATCTT
>JAPLHH010000106.1 GCA_026389735.1 Chloroflexota bacterium
GGCAGTCCGTTTTTAAGTCGATTTACTGCCAGTACTACCTTACCGACCTTGGTTCTCATTTCCTTGATCAAATCCTTCATCCTGGCCGCCGTGGTTATGCCCCTCATGGTTACATCGGAGACAATAAGCAGGATGTCAACATCCCGCGTTGTCTGACGGCTTATGTGTTCCATTCCAGCTTCCGAATCGATAACCGTGTAATCGTAGTTCTTAGCTAATCTATCGATAGACAGGCGCAGCATGTGATTGGCGGCGCAGTAGCACCCCGGGCCCTCAGGCCGCCCCATAGCCAGCAGGTCAACCTTCGCCGACTCCACCAGGGCTTCCCTTATCTTCATATCCAGAACGTCTTGCTTGGAAACGGTAGGCGAAAGGCGTCCCTTCTGTATATCTTCAGTAACGTCCTCGCGAGCCCGGCCTACGGTTTCTCCCAGAGGCAGACCCAAAGCAGCGTTGAGGTTGGTGGCAGGGTCAGCATCGATAGCCAGAACTACTCCCTTCTTGGACAGCAAATCTATCAGCAAAGCAGCAATAGCCGTCTTGCCAACACCCCCTTTCCCAGCCACTACAATCGTCATTGTCACTTCACACCTCCAGTCTTACTTTTCAGGTCTCGCAGCCATCAAGAGGCCAGGGCATTACCCCCAAGTTCTCACAAACAACCAGATATTATACATTGAAACGGGGGTGCTAATCTACGGCATCATATATATTTAGGGATGTGCGAAACTACCTTGAATTTGAAGGGCAAAGCTAAGAGTTAACGGTCTTTGCTTCACCACAATCTAGGCTCTTTTAAGCTCTTCGACAATAGATGATGTCAGGTGTCTTCCTTGAAAGCCACCAAGACAAAAGGAATAGCACACCAGCAACGAGGAATATTAGACTTTCATTCAAAAAGGCATCAAGTATAGGCGTACCAGTAGTTACATATAACACCACCCCTATTGCGACCCAGGTTAGAATTAGTAATGCGCCTGCAAGCCACTGTCGCCACCAAGATATAATACAACCAACCAGCGCAATTACTATGACAAAGGTCATTCCTATAACAAAGGCCATTGAGTAATCTGGTAGTTCCCCGAAACCTTCTTTGAATCCAGTAAGAACCATGCTAAATAGCAACGACAGTGTCATATATAGCCCGATTATCCGTGCTGCCCATCTCATTCCTTTTGCTAGATGTTGTTGTTTAGTCGCTAACAATGATTTCCTTCCCAAAGTAAGCTAGAACTTCCGACATTAACTGTTGTGCCTATGCTAGTACTGTTGCTCGTTGGCTGTCAATATCTCTGGTAGCGTGAAGAGCTAGTTTCAGTATCCCACCTGGAGGTACAAAACCAAAAAGACTTTCTATCAGCCTTGAATCTTAGAGCTAAATTAATTTCGCACATCTCTAATATTGGCGACACTGATAAAGGAACCGGCCAGGAGTTAACGGGCTAAGGCTATCCCTCGCCCTCGCCATAGATAGAAGCGAAAAACGCCTTCTCCAGCTCAACTACCTCGGCAGGAAGCGGGTTAACCTTTCCCAGACTCAGGACAGAGACGTATATTTTCGCCATCTCCTCCGTCAGCTCACAGATAGTCATAGCTTCACGCATGTCCCTGCCCACAGAGAGAGCGCCGTGATTCGCCAGTATGACGGCGTTTCTCGGCCCCAGTGCCGAGACCGCATTTTTCGCCAGCTCCGGAGTGCCGGGAAAAGCATATTGGGCAACCTTTATCTCCCCGCCGATATAGATGACTTGCTCGTCAATGAGTGGAGGTATCTCCAGGCCGGCAACGGCAATGACGCTGCAAAAAGCGGGGTGAGCATGAACGACAGCGTTTACCTTTTTCCGCGCCTTGTAAACCTCGATGTGCATTACCGTCTCTATGGAAGCTTTCAGCTCACCTTCAACCCGCTGTCCGGCAAAATCGACTACCACTATGTCGTCAACTTTGAGCGAATCGTAATATCGCCCGCTGGGAGTAATAGCCAGCAGCTCCCGTCCGCCGGGGTCTTTGAGACGCAGGCTCATATTTCCTGCCGTGCCCACCACCAGCCCTTTCCTGGCCATCTCCTGAGCCGCCTCAATCACTGCTTTCTTTTCAGATTCCCACATATTCACCCCATGTCTTCAGTCAAAATTACCCTGTGCACCAAACTTGATGGCAACCCGGTTACTCCGAGCCCAGAGCGAAATGAATAGCTGCCTCAATTTCTTTTAGTTTCCGAGGGCTCAAGGTGGTCAGCCAGCTATGAAGGCAGCCCTTGGGGATGGTGGTTATAGTATCCAGATTAGCCACGCAGTCCTGGGACATCCCGTCATCAACCCCTAAAGGCACTTCGGAAGGGATGTGACGGATTCTAGTAGTAACTGGTGCCACAATAACCAAAGAACGGACGCTGTATGCCTCATCGCGTGATAAAAGCACCACCGGCCGTCGCCCTGTGGGAGGTTCCAGCTCTGCCCACCAAATCTCGCCCCACCTCATCACCAGGGTTCCTCAGCCAGAATATTGCTGGCAGCACGGTATGCTGCTGTAACCTCCTCTTTAGTCTCGGGCATACGTTGATAGGCGCGTACATACTGCTGGCTCATTTCCTGTTCCCGCCGGCGGCGCAGCAGCATCTCCACAGCACGGCGGAAGAATTCACTGCGGCTCTCACCGCTTTCCTCCCGCTCCCGCTCCACAGCATCCAGCACCTCCTCAGGAAGGCTGATGGCAATCTTAGCCATCTTCGGCATGATAACACCTCTTCATACCATTTTCATACCATAGTATGAACCAAACCGATTTGCCTGTCAAGTCGTCCGACATTTCGCTAGTGCCCCGTCAACGTAGGATTTTCCTTAGAGCAACACGTAGAGATAGGTCTTTAGACCTGTCCACTCGAGCCGAGTTGGTGGTAGGAGGAAATACAAGAGAGAGAAAAGAATGTGCTTAAAGGCACAAATTAGGAACGTTTTGAACCGCCGAACAGAGCTATACCTGCCCACGCCGCAACACCCCACAAAATCGCACAAGGTACTAGTACTAAAACTCCAATCCGCCCACCAATCTGCCAACCATAGGAGCCAGCCGCCAGCAAAAGGCCCAGAAACAATAATGATATCCCCCAGATAGCTCCACAAGCCCGACGCAATTGTCCTCTCTCCTTGAAGTCTTTGTAAACTAGACCACCGAGTAAAAAACCTCCTGCAGCTGCGCAAGCTACCCCCGAGAACGAGGCCCAAACTAACAATTCCATATAATCCCTAACCTCCTCTGGATATTCCATGACCCGTGTGCCATAAAGAACGCCTCTATTTGCAACTCACTATACCATAAAATCCTGTTATTCATAAAAATTAACGTAACTATACCATTGACGCAGGTAGTTTTGTTTGTTAAAGAATTATAAATTATTTCCGTCTTAGTGAATGTCCAGACCACCGACATTTTTGGTCTGGCGAGTCTGGTCGCTGATGACGCGGAACTTCGATGTCACGCTTTGTAATATCTAGTGGAGCATCACAAATTGGACACCTATACAAGATATACTCTGAGTAGGGCCTAATGTACCTTGGGTGAGGACTATCTACCAAATTGAACCTCCTATAATTAATTATCTGCCCTGTTTGGTAGTATGTCAATAGGTAGCTTGTCTAAAAAGGAGTAAGTAAATGAATTACGAAAATTAATTACTATTCTGAGGACTTAGCACCTGAAACTGGCACCAGGCTGGGTGGAGAGAGGCGGATGACGGCATTATATTCCGTCGGGCAGACGAGCTGGCAGCTGCCGCATTTGGTGCACTTGGTCTGGTCGATGACCTTTATCCCTTTCTCATCGGAACTTATCGCCTCCACCGGGCAGGTGAGGACGCAATGCTCACAGCCTCGCTCGCATTTCTCAGGAAGTATATAGTAGGCGATAAGCTCCTTGCACACCAGCGCCGGACACCGCTTGTCAAGGATGTGAGCCTCATATTCATCTCGAAAATAGCGAATAGTGGTCAGGGCCGGGTTGGACGCTGTTCTGCCCAAACCACACAGTGAACCACCCCTCACATCCTCACCCAGTTCAACCAGTAAATCCATATCTTCGATTTTGCCTTTGCCTGTAGTGATATCCTCCAATATATCCAGCATGTGCTTGGTGCCCAAGCGGCAAGTTGAACATTTGCCGCAGGATTCCTTCTGTGTGAAGTCAAGGAAGAATTTAGCCGTGTCAACCATGCAGTTGTCCTCATCCATGGCAATCACACCACCGGAGCCCATGATTGCCCCAGCTTTGCGGAGCGAATCGAAATCTACCGGGGTCTGCAACATACTTTCGGGCAAGCAGCCACCCGAAGGCCCACCGATCTGCACTGCTTTGAATTTCTTGCCGCCCCGAATGCCTCCACCGATATCAAGAATTAGTTTTTGCAGAGTTGTTCCCATGAGCACTTCCGCCAGCCCGGTATTCACCATTTTTCCAGCAAGAGCGAACACCGCCGTGCCTTTGCTGCCTTCAGTGCCGAGGCTTAAAAACCAGCCGGCTCCACGCTCAAGTATCAGAGGAATGTAAGCATAGGTCTTTACATTATTGAGAACCGTGGGTTTGCCCCACAAGCCTGACTTTACCGAATGAGGTGGCCTGGCTCTGGACATACTCCGCCTCCCTTCAATGGCATACATTAAAGCGGTTGACTCACCGGAGACGAAGGCACCAGCCCCCTCGACTATCTCTATATGAAAGCTGAAACCGCTGCCTAGAATATTATCGCCCAGCAGACCCAGATTCGCTGCCTGCTTCAAGGCAACCTTCAACCGCTCAATAGCCAGAGGATACTCAGCCCGAATATAGATAAACCCGTCGTGGGCACCAACAGCATAGGCGGCAATAATCATGCCTTCTATAACTTGCTGTGGGTCGCTCTCCAAGACCACCCGGTCCATAAAAGCTCCGGGGTCACCTTCGTCCGCATTACAAATCACATATTTGGCCTCGCCCGAAGCCTGCTGACAGAGCTCCCACTTCCTGCCGGTAGGGAAGCCACCACCACCTCGCCCTCTGAGGCCCGACCTCTTTATCTCCTCGATTATGGCAACTGGCTCCATCTTCAGAGCTTTAACCAGGCTAATGTAGCCACCGTTAGCAACGTAATGGTTTATGTTTCCAGGGTCGATATAGCCGCAATTGCGTAGCAGCAAACGATGTTCATGCTCAAACCTGGGCAGCTCAGGAACATAAACTGCCTCACCCTCACCACCTTCAACCGTGCCCAAAGCCAGGTCAAGGCAAGGGTCGTCATTCAAGACATAGCCTTCAACAAGAGTAGGCACAACCTGAGGAGTCACATTGTTGTAGCAAACTGTAAAGGAATCGGGCTTGATTATAGTGACCAGAGGCTCAAGGGAGCAAAGCCCGATACAGCCAACCTCGCTCACCTTAGCTTGAGTATTCCGCCTCGACAGTTCCCGGTTAAAGGCTTCAACAACGGGCAACGCTCCAGCAGCTCGGCCGCAAGTAGCTGTGCCAACGAGGATATGAGGAACTTCACCATGATACAGGGAGTTCCAGTCTGACTTCGCCTGATTTTGAATTTCCTCAAAGGTCATCAACTGCCCTTACCTTGAGAGTGCTGCAACACTCCATTCTAAATGTAGTTGCGACCCTTTAGGGTCGCGCTGGCGGGGCTAAAGCCCCGCAGCTACTTTTATTCTGTCATTGCGAGGTATGTAGTACCGTGGCAATCTCGGTTGGGGGTGAGCAGGCATGAGATTGCTTCGCTTCGCTTGCAATGACAAACGGCGCTGCCAAACATTCTCTTTACTGCTTTTCTGATTGTTCCTGGCTCACCGGCTTAATGGTCACCAGCACCTCCTCGACCTTCGGGGGCGTCATCTTAGGGTAAACGGAATCGCCGATTACAACTACTGGAGCTAAGGCACAACAACCAACGCAAGCTACCCTATCCAGACTGAACCCGTGGTCAGACGTGATGCCGCCAACCTCGATGTCCAGTTCCCTGGCCATTGCCTCCAGGACGAGCTTGCCGCCGGACAAGTGGCAGGCGGTGCCCATACAAACTTTCACCGGGTGCTTGCCCAGCGGAGTAAAACGGAATTGATTATAAAAAGTGACGATGCCGTAGACCGTGCTTCCTGGAATGTCCAGGAACTCAGCGATGGCTAGCATCGCCTCTTTTGAAAGATAACCAGCCTTCTGTTGAACTTCCTGAAGAAGGGAAATTAGATGACGCCTATTTTTTTTATCCGGTTTCAGGATGTCTGCCAGTTCCTGCTTTAGTTCTTCCACTTCTTCACGAGGCTCGGCAGGTAAGCTGGTATCTCGCTGGCTTCTCTGGGCCCAACTATGATTTCCCAACCCGGCAGCGCCTCTTCTAGCTCACCTCTAATCCGGGCGACCTTGCCCGGAATAACCAGCCGTCTGTGCTTTACTTTACCCTCAATCCCTGACTTCTTGATGAATGGTCCGATAGAGTCGCCAGAGAACTTGCCGGCAGCCCAGCCAGTAAGAACACCAAGCCCTTCAGTGTCCTTTACACACAGCCAGGACGGAATTTTACTACCTTCAATTTCTGAAGCAACAATAAAATAAGTCAACGCCCAGTTACTAGTAATCAGGATTGGTGATTCATCATTCGGCTCACCTATCTCGTAGACCTTCTGTTCCACCGACATCGGTATTCGCGGGTCAGTGTAAATGTTGAGCCTCTGGACCAGCAACGGCAATAGCGAGTATTGGTCAAAGTCAGAAAGGACAATAATGCCAGGATACTTAATCACAAACATGGCAGCTAGAAGGACCTGCCTGATTTCGTCTTTAGCTATGAAGCACGGAAATCCGATGGTCGGATAACCAAGAAGTCTGAAGTTCTGCTTCAAAGCCGCCCGTCGAATTAGCGTCTGGTCCCTGATGGCTTCCTGCATATTCTTGGCGATTGGGTCTAAGACGATCTCCTCGATGCCTGCATCCTTCAACTTGGTGGTCAATGGTATCAGCTCCTCCACGCTTTTACCCCTCACCACCACTGGCGTCGGCGAGGCCTTAATACCGGCAATCACCTTGTCGATGTTGTCTTTAGTTACCGGATAGAGCAGAGGCCGCCTGTCACCGCATATCTTTCGAGCTGAAAGCAGAACATCAACATCTTCGGACATTAACACTACAGGCAGGTCGGTGCTCTCGCAGACCTTCTTTACCAATGCCTCAAACTTGGCTTTATCACCCGACTCAAACTGCAGTGCCACAACGTTCGTCTTTAAGGTCAGTCCCACCCAGGGGAACTGCAGCTCTTTTATCTTCTTAATCTTCTCATCAACCTTGGCTTCAGTCTCCTTGTCCGAGATAAGCAGGGCGATGCCCGGCTGATGAACAAAAGTCTTCTCATGCCGATAAATCACCTCTTCATTGCCGATCTCAAGAGCATTTTTGCCAGAGCCTATGGTTACCAGCTTGATAGGCGGTGCCAAGGCTTCTTCAAGTTCAGCCTTAACATCTAGCGGAAGGTAGGGGCATTTATCAAGCGAGACACCTCTAGCAGCCAGCTTCATGGCAAAGGCAAAACAGGTGGGAAAGCCACACTCACGGCAATTCTTCTTGCCTCCATCTGGAAGCCTCTTTACAACGTCAGTTCCTTTTAACGCCATGTCAATCCTCCTAGTCCATTTTATACAGGAAGTTCTACCTCACCCTTCACCCACGGATGGCCTACCTTATCCAAAAACGCTACCAGCTCATCAATGTTTTTGGCATCTTCCTCGGTAGCTATCTTATCGTACACGTCTGCAGGTATAGCCTCCTTATATCTCTCTTTTATCTCCTTGGGCATCCACACCAAACGCCTTAAGCCGCCATCTGCATATAGGAACTTGGGCGACCTCAAATACTCCAGTGCCAGGCCCAAAAAGCCCTCTACCTGCCGGCCACCGCTGGTATCAGCAGCCATGGTAGAGAAAGGTACACCAACTACAGTTGGGCCGGCGAAATCGCGATGGACGAGGCCAAAGGCATCAACTTCAGGGATATAGAACCAAATCGCCTGGAAGCAACCACAGGAGGTATGCGGATGCTCAAAAGCGCTGTGGAGATAGACCCTGTCATAAGCCCCCATAGATTTTACCGCTCCAAGCTCATTGCAGCCCTTGTACTCGCCTCTTATCGGGTCTAAGCATTCACCCTTCTTTACCTCCTGCACTGGTCCCTCCGGGTCGAGCTTATAAGCCGCCCTACCATCAAACCAGCTTATAGCTCCGCAATTAGCTATCCTCTCCGGTGTAGCTATACAGATGTGGGTCGGGGCAAAGCTCTGACACAGAGCACAGCTATAAAACTCCTCTACGTCCTCTTCTTTTAACCCTCTGGCTCTTTCATCCCTGGCCTTGTAAATTTCACGGGCCTTCGATATAAGTTCATCAACCTTCTTCTCATCGGTAACAAAAGTGATGGAAATCTTTTCGATAACGTCCAACTCCGATGTATAAAGGAACATCAATATCTTGCCGATCCCCTCAAGCGAATTAAGCCCTTTATTAAAGGAGTCCTTATTTAACCTCATCCAGACATCGTCTCTCTGGTTCATATGATAAAAGCCTTCTATGTAGTTAGCATAAAGGTGCATCCTTCTCTCAAAGACCGGCTCCATGTCCTTTTCCAGCTTCTCGCCGGCGACATCGATCATCAAACCCAGCGAGTAACTTCCCCCTTCTTTCATGTCCTTTATATCCGGGCCGATGACCTCTATCTTCTCATTCTCGACCTCATCAAGACCCTTCAGCGTGACCAACTCAAATTTGTTTTTTACACTGGGGCCGCCGAACTCAACATATAAGTCGGCTTTCCTGATTACTTCGCCCTCGTATTGTGGGCCAACATCTACTGGGAAAATACCTGCCATTCTATGCCTCCTTACTCTTTAAATTTGTAATTAGATTATCTAGAAACTCCTTCCATTGCTCGTCTTTTCTAAAGTTAGGAAGGGAATAACTTGCATTCGGATAGTAGTATTTGCACAAAGTCATCGTTTTCAGATGAGGGGCAAAATGCTTTAAAGTCGACAAACCCTGTTCACCGAGGTCAGTCCTGAACCCTAGAAACATCACCAAATCGTGACTGCCTTCCTTTTTAACCCCCTTCCATGCCGGGTCTTTGAGATGGTTGAGTATCTCTATAATGTCATAGCTGCTGGCTGGCTCAACGCCCAGCTCAAGTAGCTTCTTCTTGGTATGGGCTGTGGCACATATCGGGATATCAAGGGTTTTAGCTATCTCCACGCCATACTCTATAAGGAGCTTGCCACCCAAAGTCGTGGTAAGAGCCCAGGAGCCAAGCACCAAAAGAGGCCTTTGAGCACGTTTAATCAAGTGAGCATATTCGCTGGCATCTTCAATAAGCCTAGCTGCCTTGGTCCCGGTCAACACATTAACTCGATGATAGGGTAAAGTCGTTGTCATAACACAAACCTCCTTACTTGGCTACCTTTACATCCTTAATAGCTTTCTCCACTGCCAGTTTGGTCATAAGTCCAGCACGGTGCATCAAGGTATCTTCAAATTCCTGATCCATTACCATCGTTGCCAGACACGGGTACTGGTGATGCAGAAGCCCGGCTTTCTCCACAGCATCACGTTCCCAGACTCCCATCAAGCCATCAGCCACGTACGGGCTACAACCACAGGGAGCCCCTTTGATAACTGTGACCTTTTCAATTCGGTCTCTATCAAAATCTACAGTCACTTCCAGCCTGCCGAAATACTTAGCAAATTCACGGATAAACTGGCTTTGACTATCCTTCTCCGTCAAGGTACAGAAGGGAACCGGATAAACCATGTCCACCCCCATAGATTCCAGCTTCCGCTTAATCTGCTTGGCTAAGCCGGGTGGCAGCCAGACACGGTTATCTGCTGGTGCGATCACCGCTTTGGCACCGCTCTTCTTCACCATGTCAGGGATCATCTGAGCCACCCCGGGATGCTCACCCAGAGATATCAGCAAATCCGCCGCTGGCAACTCCTTAGGTAGAAACTGGTCAGCATCATCAATTATGGCCGGCAAGTCCTGCGGGAAGGTGTAAGAATAGACTTTCCAGTCAGCCAGACAATGCTGCCTGATATTGTCCGCAATTCTCTGGCCATAATGGCCTTGTATAGCTACCAGAATACGCATGCAGCTCTCTTGACTTTAGGTTCTTCTCCTAGTGGACAACAGCCTCCAAAGGCACCTCTGATGGATAAGTTCCGATCAAGGTAGGTAGAGTCAAAACTGGCTTCTCCTTCCAGCCCACTTTCTCCAGATAGGCCATCACTTCTTTCTTAAAGAAGATGGGTATATCCGAAGCCTTTCTAACGAATAGGTGAAGGTCATCTGGCAAGGTTCCCAGATACTGCTTATGCAGGCCGATATAATGGGTAAGCTTTAGCTGCCGTCCCTGAGGAGTATCATTCTTCCTGATGCACAGCTTGGCCATAGTGACCATCGCTCTTTCCTTGGACTCTACCACAGTAAGCAGGTGCTCGGGCGATGGCTCCTCGGTATTCACCAGCTTTTTCTCTCTACCGTCCATCACCGTCCAATCATCCTCCTCCTTCCGGCTCAGGTAGAGCCTTCTATACTTAGAGCCATGTGGCCCTAAAACCACCGGTATTCCCAACCGGTTGCATCCTGTGGCGATAGATGCTGCCTTTTGAGAATATGCTCCCCAGGCAAGGCCGCAGGCACCGACACGGTTCAAGATGTAGTCGGCTATGACCTCATAATTGCCCCTCAGAGGCAAGGTAGCAAAGATATTAGCTACTTTCATGGCAGCGCCGGTGATATGGGAATTCGCCACACAGGAGCCAACATTGAGAACACCGCCGGCATCGAAATTAGGCGGATATTTCTCATAAATCGTCTTGCCTTCCTTATCCTTCTTCATCCCCGCTGCCATAGCCGAACAGCCACTAAGCACCACAATATATTTCCTCTTGGCAAACTCCTCAGCGATTTCAGCCACCTCAGTGATTTCTTCAGGAAAGTTGGAGCAGCCGACAATGGCGATTATCCCGGGGATGGTGCCCAAGACGATAGGCGCGCCTACTTTTCTGATCTCAGTATCCATGATTGGTCCTCGCCCCACCCTCATTTTCCACGTTTCCCAGCTGGCCGCCGCCTGCATCATCTTGATTATGGGCACATGGCGAGGGCACTCCTGGTCACATTTGCCACAGCCAATGCATTTATTGAACACTTCCACCAGTGGCTGTATATTGCCGTTCTTCGCCGCTTCAATAGCATCACCAACTGGTAGCAAATTCGGGCAAACCTGACTGCACATATTGCATAGTCGATGGTCTTTAGCTAAGTCAGGCACTTCCTCTGGCTTAGTCAATACCTTACTCCTCTTCGGCGCCAGCTCCAGAGCCACCCTGACTGCTACTTCAGCGGCCTTTTCTGGATCCAGAATTAAAGCCTGTTTGCCACCCACCATGTCCCTAATTATCTCATCAGCATCCCGCTTCGTCATGTTTTCAAACCCATAGCAAGCTTTGTCCGAGGTGGCGATCACTGCAGTACCCACCTTAGCCGCCTCAATAGGTACGTCACACCTGATGCACTGCTCATCGGTGACAATGACATCGGCGATACCAGTCCTAATGAAGAAAAGCTGGCGTGACAAGGGCCCAACTACCTTGGCCCTACTGCTGTATCTGGTTACCTCCAGAGCGGTACAACAAATGCCGGCGACTTCAACCTTATCCTGCAGGCCATTGGCATTTATATAATCAACGATGGGAATAGCTGTAACCGGATTATGCCCAATCAAAAGTACAACTGGCTTCGTCCTGTCTACCGCTCCCCAACCCAAGTCAACCAAGGGAGTATCGGCCACCGAAGTCGGATAGCCAAAGCCCACGATCTCAGCGATGTCAGCAACTTCCATAACTACATGGTCGAGCATCGAAATATGAAGAGCCTTCGACTCGTAATCAAGAGCAGACCCCTCCTGCCCGGTATGAAGCGCCGAGACACAATGGATAAGCTGGCTCTCCGCATACTCAATAGCCTTCTCCAGGTCTCCCAGAGTTTCCGGCTTCAGCCCAAGAACCGTCCTTATATGTGGCGCCTCAACAAATATCTGGTCGCCCAGATTAATCTTATAGTCCTTGCCATGTTTCTCAATCAAATAGTGAAGCACATGGCGGGCATGCCCACCGTGGGCCGACATACCCATGCAACACGCCAATAAGACAATCCTGGCCTGTTGTGTCGAAATGTCAATGCCGCAAGCGCCCCTCTTATCGCCGGTGAGGTCACACTTGCCATAGGTGCAGAAGCAGCATAAGTCGCACATAGGAGCATAGAAAGGCTTATAGGTCTTGAGCAGCCTCATGTCCCAGTTTCTTAAATCAGGGAGTTCAGGCATCGGCGTATGCCCGATAGGTTCCCACTTATCTTCCGCACGTATTATCTCGTTAACCGTATCCTTCCGCAAATTCTTCTTCTTAGTAACTACCGCCATTATGATTTCCTCCTTATAAACCGCTGATTCCTAATTCAAATTATATCATTATTAGGAATAATTATCGATACTATATTTTACCAGTGTTTGTCTGTCATTGCGAGGGCGTTAAGCCCGAAGCAATCCCAGAGATTGCCACGCTTCGCTCGCAATGACGGGGAGAAGTTACTCAACGATCTCATATCTTTCCCTCGATTACCTCTCTCATCAGCTTTAGGCTTTCAGGCTGCCGCAGTACCAGGATATTAGCTCCAGCTAGAAGCAGGCTGAGCGCGGTAATGCTTTCCCATAGCAGCCCCTGCTTCTCGTTTCCCTTCGCTTGTTTAGTTCTGGCACACTCGCTGCCCAGGTCAGCTATAATTGGCATCTGCATCGTGTTATCTCCGAACATAACGCCAATGTGCTTCGTTCTCTCCGTTATGGTGAAGCTGTACTCCATACCATAACCCAGGGCCGAGCTAAGCGGGTCGATAACTATCCGCTCACGCGGGAAGGACTTCAAAAGCTTCACATTTAATTCTTTCTCCAGGTTTATATCCAGCGGGCTCTGTGCGATTATGCAATGCCCGTGGTCTAGAGCTGCCTTGCTTATCGGCTCATAGTTTTCCTTCGCTACCGGACCCAGGAGGAGATTTTCGCCCGCGCAGGCTTCAGCCACCTTGGTCAAAACCTCGATATCCTTCGTCCCATCTCCCGAGCCGTAGACGATAAGCGGCGACTTTATGGCCGATGCCACTTGCTTAACCACACTAGCAGCCTTGTCAGCCGGGGCATTCTTTCCCGTCGGGTCAGTGCTCACCAAACGGAGGCAGACCAGGTCAGCACCAAGTTCCAGGCACTTCTTAGCCCAGGCCACCGGGTCTGAAACAATGTCCTTATAGGGCCTAAGCTCCCACTCACTCCAACCCTGCGGCTCAGTATCAAAAACTTCGAGGGCCAGGCGCGGTCGGTTCTGAATTGTTCCCTCAAAAAAATGAAAGGGGAGAACACTCTCCCCCCCAATCTTCATAGCCTTTTCTCCCTTTCCAATCACCACCTCCGCTACTTTTCCTGAATAGGTCTCCAAGGGTGCTTTGTATTCCATCGTTCACTCCTTCTAAAGATTTCTAGCTCTCAAGCCAGGCATGAGAATAAAGTGTCTCTCCCATGAGCACTCTGGTGGTTTTCACGTAATCCTGCTCTTTTTGCGGCAAAGAAGACATATTTATAGCCTCTCCATCCATCGCCTTGTAAATAAGGTCAACGATGTTAGGTAGTTCGCCTTTATTCAAACTTACGAGTTCCTTGTCCAGGGTATCAGCAATTGCCGAGTACAATCCACATCTGCCCAGCATCACCATGTAGGTGCGGTTGAGGATACCTCTGAGTTCCTCAGGTGTACCGTTGGACACATTTGACAACCCCACCGTAGATTTAACACCGGGTAAGAGATCCTGCAATATCTTTATAAACTCTAAAGCTTCAGCCACCTGTTTCTGGTCAGCACTGACCGGCAAGATGATGGAGTCAACCCAGATATCTTCGTTGGGGATACCGAGCTCGTTAGCCAGGGCAACCGTTTCCATGATGCTTTCTGTCCTGGAATCAATATCTGGAGGACAACCTTTGTCGGTCAGCACCGAGATGACCACATCGGTATTGTATTTCTTAGCCAGAGGCAGCATCAGCTCTTTGCTGTCGGTTCTCCCTGAAGCTGAATTAAGCAGAGGTCTTTTCTTGCAGACTTTGAGGCCAGACTCCATGGCTACGGGATTCAAGGTGTCCACGGATATGGGTAAATCGGTAACTCCTTGAATTGTATTGACCAGCCATTGGGTTACCTCTTCCGGATCTCTTTTCGCCGGGCCGAGATTTAAGTCTATGTAATCAGCCCCGGCATCAGCCTGTGCTTTGGCTAAGTCCTGAATTACCTTGGGATTACGTTCCTTGACAGCGTCATTGACGTCCTTGGAAATAATGTGGATACTTTCACCGATTAAAACCATGTGTACCCCCCTTTGTCTGATTAAGCAAAACCAAAGGGGATTTTATCATCTTAATCATATAAGCGTCAACAGCATTTGTACCTAATTAAAGGGAAGATTCAACTTTATGGAAATGAGGAGCGGCGCCCATTCAGGGACGCTACTACATGTTACCTGTCATTTTGAGGGAGCCTTTCCCCCATGTCATTCTGAGGGAGCGGAGCGAGTCCTGAACGAAGTGAAGGAAGAATCTCACTTAATGGGAAGCGCCACGGAGAGGCAATGGTGGATCCTTCGCTTCGCTCAGGATGACACAGAACGAGAGCTTCGGACAGGTCTGAAGACCTGTCCCTACATCGGAGTAAAACGAAGTGGTGGGGGTGCACAAAGGGGGGCGACTTCTACGAAGTGCCCCCCTAAAGACTATTCACCCGTTTGCTTGTTACGCCGGACGACGCCCAAGCATCAACACCGCCACCGTAGCCAAAACCAGCACACCCAGTATTAGAATGGCTATCAAGCCACCACTCACGGGTGAGCTAGCTTTGCCACCGGCACCAAGGATAATGAAGCTGCCCTTTTGCCCAGCGATATCGACAGTGTAAGTCCCGGGCTGAGCTTTAGTTACCGTGAACTTCACCGGCTGGGTGCCCTGTGGCCCGACGCTGACCATCTTGCTCTGCTCCGTCTGCCCGTTTATCTTGAGGGCAACACTATAGTTACCGCCCTCATCGCCGGTATTGACCACATTGGTGGTGATGGTCACCGGCTGATTGGCAGATGTCTGCTGGGGATTGATGCTCAGATATTGCAGCGTCAAGGATGGTGGTGACAGCGGGCGTGGTGGCGAGGGTGAAGCCCGTGGCTTTGGTGGAGGTGAAGGTGGTGGTGAAGGTGGTGGTGCGGCAGTCACCGTGAAACCGCCTGTCAGAGTCCCGGTGCCTCCCGGCGTCGTCACCGAGACGTCCCTGGCTCCGGGTGCGGCACCAGCATCAATGGTGATGTTCGCCGTTATCTGCGTGGCGCTGTTCACCGTAAAGCTGTTCACGGTTATGCCAGCGCCGAAGCTGACCGCCGTGGCGCCGGTGAAATTGGTGCCTGTCACGGTGACGGCGAGCGTCTGCCCCTGGACGCCGGAGGTCGGGTTTACCCCTGTTACGGTGGGTGGCTCCGGTGTATTCAGCAGTATGGAGACATCGTTGCTGTTTATATTGGCCACGGCCAGGTCAGGAGCGCCGTCCCCGTTGAAATAGCCCACGGCGACAGAAGCGGGGTTTGTTCCCACGGCATAGTTCACCGCCGCGGCGAAGGTGCCGCCGCCGACACCGAGCAGTATGGAGACATCGTTGCTGACATTATTGGCCACGGCCAGGTCAAGATGGACGTCCCCGTTGAAATAGCCCACGGCAACAGAGTAGGGGTCTGTTCCCACGGCATAGGTCGGCGCCGGTAAGGTGAAGGTGCCGTTGCCAACACCGAGCAGTATGGAGACATCGTTGCTGCCCTCATTGGTCACGGCCAGGTCAAGATGGCCGTCCCCGTTGAAATCGCCCACGGCGACAGAAGCGGGGGTTGTTCCCACGGCATAGGTCGGCGCCGGTAAGGTGAAGGGCATCGCCTGCACATTCCCACCAGGTACGGCAAGAAATACCATGCAGAGAACCAGTGAAACAAGAATCCTTAACAAATTTTTATTTTTCGTAATCTATTCCAACTTTACCGTTTATCTTTATACGCTTTTTTACCATACTAGCAGACCACCCCCCCCACGTCAATAGGTTTGGGGGTCAATTTTTGCGAATTACTACCTGATAGACAGCAAGAATGCTTGAAACCCTAAATCCCAAGCACCAAATAACAAACAAATTCAAATATCTAAATCCCAATGACCGAAACATCAAGGTTGTCATTGCGAGGAGCGTTAGCGACGTGGCAATCTCGGGGAGTGGCAAAGTCCCTGTAAGAGATTGTCAAGCGGAGTTTATCCTGAGCTATATGAGATTCTTCGCTTCGCTCAGAATGACACAGAACGAGAGCTTCGGACAGGGCTAAAGCCCTGTCCCTACGTTTGCTTGTATAAAGCCACGAATTCAGGTGTCATTGCGAGGAGCAGGGCGACGAAGCAAACCCGCATTCCTCGCCGTCATCGCGAGGGGCGTAGCCCCCGTGGCGATCTCAGCGGAGGCAGACGTTTTTGCTGTATGGAGATTGCCACGCCTTCGGTTCGCAATGACAGATGCCCAGTTGGGCGAGGCTCTAGCCCCGCAGCTAC
>JAPLHH010000269.1 GCA_026389735.1 Chloroflexota bacterium
AGTATCAGGACAACCAGCAAGATCAGGGAAATCTTGGAGAGCGTCGCCAGCCGATGGTCTCTTATTTGCTCCTGTGAATTGTTTAATAACTCGCTCCGAAAATGGTCTTTATAGAAGAGCCGCAACAAAAGATAGGCCAAAAAAAGGTTCACCAGAGTCGGTATCAATAAATACTTGAAAAAGGTAACGAAAGGGCTGGTGAGATTGCCATTGATGGCAATCAACAGATTTTGTGGGTTTCCTATGGGACTCATGACACTGCCTATCGTTATGGCAAAAGCCAGTGAAAGTAGCATGACCTTGGCAGGGGCACCAGTCTTTTGGGCAAGCAGGAGCATAACCGGTGTGCCAATTATAGCCAGCGTGTCATTCATCAGAAATGCCGACAGTATGCCCATGCCAAAGAGAACCGCGAGTATCAGGTGGTCTAAAGACCTGGCCCTTCTGAAGAATCGGTGGGACAACTGCGCAAGGTAACCGCTTTCATCTAAGGCTTGCCCGACGATGAACATGCCGAATAGGAAAAGCATCACGTCGGGATTTATCGCGTTTAGAGCCTTCAGCGGGGAGATTTGCCTCGTGACCAAGACCACAAAAGCGCCGGCCAGCATAACCTGCCATATCTGATACCTTATATTGGCTAATTGCCTTACGGCAATCAGCACAAATACGCCGAACAGAACTATTATCGAAACCACAGCAAGCTTATCCTTAGCCAGTTCCTATAATTGCAGGCGAAAGTTGCATTCTCTCCATGCCTGAGGCGTAGCGTAGTTGGGAAAAGAATCCTCTTTGGGGTCCTACAGTTTTGCTGTCTTTCTTTCTACTGATGGTGGCTTTAGGAACTTCTTGTCTGACATAGTCCGCCCAATCCTGAGGTCTATAGAAAAGGCCACGCCTGGATGTTACTGCCCTGATGTATGTCCTAGTGGTGGCATCTTTATCGGAAAGCGGATTAATAAAATCTCCCCAATCATGCAGTCGGTTGTAGAGCCCTCGCCTACAGGTTACTGTGATGGTGCTTTTAGCATTAGTAGCTTCAGATGTTGAACGCCTGGGGTATTGCGCCCAGTCTGCGGGCTTAGGCAAGGGCTTTACTACCGGCACGGCACTTCCAGTGTTAATCTCCTCGCTAATGAGGGCTTGAGGAGGCGGATCGACGCCGTTGGGTATCGGCGTTGTTATGTCCTCTCCTATTTCCCTTGTGTTGGGAAGCATGGCTTTGGCTACTATAAACCGCAGAATGCCCGAGAGTAGAAACAGCCCCAGTATTCTGTTACCCAAAACGGGAAACATAAAGCTGAGGAGGCCAGCACCAGCCAATGCCCCGAAGGCCTGACACAGCGCAATCAAACTTTTCTTATAAACTATGTACCCCGCCCTTTTTTCTGGTGATGCAGCCTTGTAAACCAAGCTGAGGCTGCAGATATCAAATCCTGCCCAAACCACTCCAGAGAACAACTGCACACATACCAGATAAACAACATTTGACGATGCTAACCAAAGGATAGGAACAAATGGAATTAGGTAAGACACCCTTCTTACGATGGGCAGGTTACCAATTTTGTCAGAATACTTCCCCCAAAATGGAGCACTGATAGCCTTGGCAATGAACTCGCTGGAGAATACTACTGCAAATGTTGTGTAGCTCAATCTAAGGTATTTGACCATATACACTGCAAAAAGGGGACTACACAGATATACAGCGAAGTTAAATAAAGAAATATAAATGACGAGTCTTCGCAAGCCTTCGCCTTTTGTCTCTTGCAGGAAGTCGCTGACGCTAAATTCAGTCTGATTCTGAACTACACTGGCAGAGTCATGTATCCGGCTGTAAAGGATAGCTTTAATAAACGTAGCGACAAAAGCAACCAGAAAGATAATGGCAAAACCCTTGAATAGTCGCCCGGTAAAGACATCCAGCATGTATCCCATGATGTAAAACATGACTAGGTATACAGTGGCTGACACGGCAGTGCGTACTGCAAGGTGCTGACCCATTCCGTTTGAAGGAACGACATCAGCCAACCAGTTGTCGCGGGCAGGAAGCAGCAATGCTCCGGGGATTAAGTTAATCACCCACAGAACAATCAACCATAAGGGAGCAACGGGGCCGAGGAAAAACAAAACTGCGATGAGAGGGAGCCATGTCAAGGCATCCACGATAGCCAAGAAAACGGCCGCTCTCTTCCTTGAGCCTATCCTTTTTATGATTGAAGGCACCTTGAGATACAAAAAAGCGATTGGTAGGTTGAGTAAAGCACTCAGTACCGATACCTCCTGGGCTCCGGCACCGCTAGCTATCAGAGAAGGCGCCTGAAAAGCGCCAACAGCGTCTTCCGTGCCTACCATCGCTGCTTCAGCGTGGAAGTATCTGGAACTCTTATCCTTCTTTAGTTTTTCCGTATTTTGTCCTACATTCATGACGGTAAATTTCAATGATATCTACCTAGCGGAGAGCAATTCCAGCGTAAATGGCAAACAAAACTATAACCACT
>JAPLHH010000204.1 GCA_026389735.1 Chloroflexota bacterium
TCCAGCACTCTAAGTTCAGCCAGAGGCTTCCCTGCCGTACCCAATTTGCGGTCACGAATAGCACCCAGAGTGACGATTATCAACTCCGTGAGCCCATATGCTTCGCAGGCGATTAAGTGTAACTTTTTCTCAAGCATCTCCATAAAATGGGCTGAGGATTTTGCCCCGGCGGAAATCACCGCCCTTAACGAACTAAGGTCACAGCTCTTCATCGTCTCTTCGTCTATCAAGGCTAAGGCATTAAAACTAGCCGGGACGCCTATAAGCATGGTTGCTTTTTCCCGCTCTACGGTGTCCAGGAGACTCTTGGAACTGAAATGAGGGAGGATTGCTATGGTGGCTCCCTTCATAATGGGCATGAGAACAATCAACCCAAATCCCAGAAGGTAGTTAAAAGGGATCAATCCTAAATTAACATCGTCTCTCTCCAGTTCAAATTTTGCCACCGCTATGGACAAAATTGACATGAACGACGCGTGAGTATGCAATATGCCCTTGTTCTTCCCCAGCACACCCAGGGTGTAAAAAATGATAGCTTCATCCTCGTCCTTTATATTGACAGGGGGTGATGCAGGGGAACTGCTGGCTACCATCCCCTTGTAAGGGTCTGTATCAATTGCAAGAACCTGTTTCAGCAGGGGGGCATTGGGCAAAACTGAAGACAGCATGGGAGAGAATCTTTCTTCGGTAATCAGAATTTTGGAATCAGATTCACGGAGCTGAGGCTCAAGTTCGGGCGCCTTAGCTCCGGCATCGAGGAGCACGCCCGCAGCTCCAGCTTTAAGCACTCCAAAACAATTGATGACCCACTCAGGGGTACGGGACATTAGAATAGCTACGTGGTCGCCCTTCTTTATTCCTAGACTTATAAGGGCGTTGGCTATTCTGTTAGAAGTTTCATCCAATTCGCGGTAGCTAACTTTGCGAGAGCCAAGGACGATGGCCGTTTGCTGTGGCACCTCGCGGGCAGTTCTTTCTAGCATCTGCTTGAGATTCGTTATCTTCATCATCTCCCCCAAGCTTTACGAGTTTTTTGAAGTAGGATTATGAGCTACTTTCTTATTTCCTGTCAATAGAATTCCAGGGACACCATACCGTTCATGCTCACTCTATGGCTGGGGAAGCCGATTTTTTGAAAACTGAGGTGATTGCTTTATACTATGCGCTGATTGATATGGCGACTAGAATATAGGCGACTCGGGAAGGTTACCTTGGGCGATAGGGATTTAGAACTGCTGGAATTCCACAAGATACGGGAAATACTGGCGAGTTTTACCTCGTTTTCCGCCAGCCGGGAGTTGGCCCTCGACCTCACCCCTCTCTCGAACGAAGAAGAGGTCCGCCTGCGGCTCAGGCAGTCGGCTGAGGCGCGCCGTTTGCTGTCACTCAGTCCCGATACCAATATCGGCGACGTTGTTGATATCCGGGAAATGGTGAAGATGGCGGCACTTGGCAAAATCCTGGACCCTAAATCTCTGCTGGAAATTCAAAAGACGCTGGCCGCTGCCCACAGGCTAAAAAGCCATCTGATGAACCTGCCGGGTGAACTCCCGTTACTCAGCGGTCTGGCTAAGGACATTGTGGCACTGGGCCAGCTTCAAAAGGATATTGATGGCTGCTTTAGTCCGACCGGCGACCTGCTGGATACCGCCTCACCTAAACTGGCGTCGGTGAGGCATAGAATGCGGGAAGTACGCCAGGAGTTGCTCACTCACCTGCAAGCCATAATCACCTCACCCAGAGTACGGAAGATAATCCAGGAACCGATTGTTACCGAGCGGGAAGGCCGGTATGTAATTCC
>JAPLHH010000210.1 GCA_026389735.1 Chloroflexota bacterium
GTCTACATCACCAGTCCAGCCAACAAAGTAATGGCCTTCGTCAGCATCAGCCGTCAAGTTAACGACGGTAGTAGCATTATAGGCAAAAGTTCCCTCTCCAGGTTCAGTAACCGACCCTCCGGAAGTACTGGAGATAGTGAGAGTATAGGATTCGCTATTGCCACTGACATTGCCACCGCAGCTTACGATACCAGCAATCAATGCTACCGTAATGAAAAAGATGCTAAGTCCTACTAAATAATGGTATCTCGTCAACCTCAGTATTGTCTCCATAGTGGGCCTCCTTGGATTAAGAAGGATTCTTTTCATTGGCTCTCCAATCATTCTATTATACCTCCAAGTAGCCTTAGGTGGTAGATGTATATCAGGCCAGCATTTACTCAACCCAAGGGCTTAGGAAGCCTTTATTTGCTGGTTCAAATCCAGCCGCTGCCAGGTTTCATATCTAAAGGCCGCGACCAAGGATACTTATGTTGTCGCCGAGGTAACGCCCGTCAGAAGGGTGATTCTTGCCCTGGTGTGGATTTTTCAATATACTGACAAGCATAATTGATGAAAGCAGACAGGGAAATAACCAATCTCGTTATCACAGGTTTCTCAGGCACCGATAAATCCTCTGTGGGTAAAGAAGTAGCCCACGGATTGCACTGGGACTTTTTGGATACCGATGACGAGATAGTCAAACAGACTGGCAAGCCTATCGCCGAGATTTTTCGGGAGGATGGGGAGGGCAAGTTCCGGGAGCTGGAACGCGAGACTATCAAGAAAGCCTGCCAGCAAAGGGGCATTGTCATAGCCATCGGCGGCGGTGCCATGGTTGACCCACAAAACTATGAGTTGCTGGCCAAGACTGGGTTAATTGTTTGTCTGGAGGCTAAACCTGAGACAATCTATGAGCGCTTGTTCCGCGAGGCTGCTTGTAGTCCTGAGACCGAAGTCCGTCCCCTTTTAGCTGTTGATAATCCGCTGGAACGCATCAGGTAGCTTAAAGCGTCGCGGCAACCCTACTATGCCAAAGCGGATTGGACAATCCATACCGACGGCTTAGGCGTCGGCCAGGTAGCAGAAGAGGTGATAAGGGCCTGGAGATTGCTTGGTGGCACTCACCCTCACCTCAATCCTCTCCCGTCAAGGGAGAGGAAATCAGACTCCGGGCTGCAAGGTAACGATGACATCGCCTGCTTGGTGGAGACTGCGACTCAAAGTTATCCTATCTTTGTTGGCTCTGGAAAAGGGTTGGGATAACGACACCATTGCGGCGGCCTTGAAGGCAGGAACAGAAAAGGTTGAATATGTACCCAATCTAGCTCTAAGGTCAGAATATATGCACCAGCTTTATACGCGGCCGAGAAGTCTGTGCTAAGTTCGTGGTTTGGGTAAACACCCGGAGATATCCAACAATCTGACACTTTGTTCAACCCGTTGACAAGTGACCGACAAAGACATATCATACCGCCGATGGCGACAGGGTAATTCCTGGTCAATAGAATGATCTCCTCGATGATTGCTTCCATCCATAAGCCCTCACAATCTTTCTTTCTCTCATGTCTCAAGCAGCAAGGCACGTTATGGGGGTCTTGGCCTGAGCGAAGTCCGAGTACAATTGCCTGTGGAACTGTTACACGTGACTCGAATTCTGGGCGCATGCACTGGTCCCATTACACACAAGGCAGGTAAACTACCATTTCGGTTGATATACATCCTCCGCACCGCCCTCGTGATGTTCCGTACAATCTGAGCGAGGAACAGGTCAAAAAGAGCCTGAGGAACAGCATTCTTGATGGCTCAGCCTATTCCGTAATGCTCGGGCTGACGCAGAACTACATTACTCCATACGCGCTGACAATGAAAGCCAGCACTCAGGAGATTGG
>JAPLHH010000136.1 GCA_026389735.1 Chloroflexota bacterium
GTTTATATGGTCAAGGTGAGCTATAACCAGAAGCCATATCGCCGTATCCTGATGGAGACCTGGGGAGCCAAATGTGTGCCCAGCCCCAGCCAGGATACAAAAATAGGGCGCAAAATCCTGGCTGAAGACCCGAATTCGCCGGGCAGCCTAGTCCATTACCTCCCCCACTTTTTTCCAAAGGCATGCAGGAGCAGGAGTTTAGTAAAGAGCGCAATATCGAAATCCCCGATGAGGTGCTGGATATCTATAAGCTGTGGCGGCCGACCCCCATAATCCGAGCCTATCGCCTGGAGAAAGCGCTGGATACACCAGCTAAAATCTTCTATAAATACGAAGGGGTAAGTCCGGCTGGCAGCCATAAGCTCAACACCGCCGTGGCCCAAGCCTACTACGGTAAGAAAGACGGAATAAAGCGCTTCGCTACTGAGACCGGCGCCGGCCAGTGGGGCAGTGCTCTGGCATTGGGCTGCGCCTTCTTCGGCCTGGAGCTCAAGGTTTATATGGTCAAGGTGAGCTATAACCAGAAGCCATATCGCCGTATCCTGATGGAGACCTGGGGAGCCAAATGTGTGCCCAGCCCCAGCCAGGATACAGAAATAGGGCGCAAAATACTGGCTGAAGACCCGAATTCGCCGGGCAGCCTGGGCATCGCCATCAGCGAGGCTATAGAGGACGCCTTCGGCCGCGAAGATACCTACTACTCCATAGGTAGCGTCATCAACTCCGTCCTGCTCCACCAAACCATAATCGGGCAAGAAGCCAAGAAGCAGATGGAAAAGGTGGGCGTCTACCCCGATATCATCGTCGGCTGTATCGGTGGCGGCAGCAATTTCGCCGGGATGTTCTTGCCTTTCGTCAAGGACAAAATCGAAGGCAAGCAGCCAAAACTGCGCATCATAAATGTAGAGCCTGCAGCTTGTCCCAGCGTGACCAAAGGGCCTTACACCTGGGACTACGGAGATGTAGCTGGAATGGCGCCGATAGCCAAAATGTACACCCTGGGCCATACCTTCATACCACCGGGGATTCATGCCGGCGGTCTCCGCTACCACGGCATGGCACCGATAATCAGCCACCTTCATAAACTCGGGTACGTGGAAGCCAAGGCAGTGCACCAGGTGACAACCTTCCAAGCTGGAGTGCAATTCGCCAGAACTGAGGGCATCGTCCCAGCTCCCGAGCCGAACCATGGCATCAGGGTAGCCATAGATGAGGCCTTGGCTTGTAAAAAGTCGGGTGAGTCCAAGACCATACTCATAGCTTTGAGCGGGCATGGGCACTTTGACCTGGCGGCTTACGACGAATATCTCACCGGGAAGCTCCAGGACTACGACTATCCTGCGGAGAAGGTAAAGGAAGCCTTGACCCATCTGCCAAAGGTAGAGTACGCAGAGGCATAGCTTTCAGAGCAAAGGAGCTGTTTGCATTTCCCCTTCCCCCTAATACCCCCACCGGGGGAAGGGGAAGTGCAGACCTTTAAATTCTAAATCCTAAGCACCAAATTCTAAACAAATTCAAAGCTCAAATATCTAAACTCAAAATCTAAATTTTAGATTGCCACGCTTGGCTCGCAATGACAGGAAAAAGGCCGCGATGACAAAATTTGGGGAATTTGAATTTTGAGCTTATTTCGGATTTAGAAATTGGAATTTGAGATTTGGGGCACCTTTTTGGGGTTGCAGGGCTTATAGGGTGATCTTCATGCCTTCGTAGCCAATATCAATGCTGACTCCCAATTCTCGAGCTACTTCTTTAACTTCCTGCTCGACTCCCCTCTGAAATTGGGGAGGGATATGAATAACGACAACACGAGGCAAATACCGTTTCGCCTGGCGGAACTGGATGAGCTCCTCTTTGAGAAGCTGAGCTGACAGGTGCCCGACGCTTTTTAAAAAGTCTTGAACCTCGTTGATGCCGGAAACCTCAATTATGAGCAACTGAGGTGAAATATGCTGCCAGCAAGCCGCCAGCCCCGGTCCAGTATCGCCAGTATAAAATAAGCTCTTGCCATCTTTAGACGTGACCTGGTAGCCGACAGAAGGCACCGTATGCTGTACCGGTACAGGCAACACATCATAGCCCTGAATATTCTGCCTATGGAATGGCTCAATAACCTTCAGCTGTAGAAAAGGCTTTTCCTTAGATGGCCATTTAGAGAAGTCAGCATACATCTTGCCGTCGAGCAGGCAGGAGTTAACAACGTCGAGAGTCTGGCTCAAGGCATAGACATCTACCGGGTCTGGGAACGCAGCACCGTTGGCTCCCAGAGTGACCAAATCCCGTGTATGGTCGAAATGGTGATGCGTCAGGAGAATTGCCCTCACCTGCTGCTGCTCAGACATCGAGAGGCTCGAGGTAAGTCCACCAGCGTCTAAAGCCAGAACACTGTCAATGAGAAAGGATACCAGCCGCAGCCCTTCAGCCTCGGTACTGTGAGCACCCAGAATCTGGACTTCCACTTTTTGTGCCTCCGACTTACAGATTTGCCTTGAGCCTGATCACTTGTTGCACTGGTCTATTACCTTGTTAGCCAATCACACATTATGACCCAGCTAACCATAGGAATCAAGTCTGCTTTTGCCTCCAAACAAAGCTCTGTGCTAAAATTTGACATGCTTGTAGTGGAGGAAGACAGCAATGAAACGTATCTTTATTGCCCTTTTACTGATGAGTTTGGTAGTAGGCATAACTGGTTGCTTAGTACCTCTGCCCATCACCCCGGCACCATCACCCCCTGAGAATGAAACGCCAGCCGCTAATACACCCGGGCCACCAATAGACACAAGCTGGTCACCGCCTCACCTAAAAACCGACGCTCCAACACTACCCAGTATTGCCGATGTGGTGGATAAGATTTACCCATCAGTGGTAGCCATAAGCACTGAAGTCGTGGCTCTGGATATCTTTCGCACGCCACGAACACAAAAAGGCGCTGGCTCAGGCTGGATTATAGACAAAGACGGCATCATCGTGACCAACAATCATGTGGTTGAGGGGGCCAAGAAGGTAACCGTAGAACTGAGTGACGGCAGAATCTTCGAGGCAGACCCAAAAAATATACACACAGACCCGTTAACAGACCTGGCAGTCATTAAAATCAATGCCACCAATTTGCCGGCTGCCAGCGTGGGCGATTCAACAAAGCTCAGAGTCGGAGACTGGGTAGTAGCCATCGGCAATCCTTTAGGCCAGGGAATAAGGGCTAAAGAAGGTACTATCAGTGGTCTGAAGATATCCTTAGATGTGGACCAAGGTCAGACTTTGGGTGACCTTATTGAAACCTCGGCGGCTATTAACCCGGGTAACAGCGGTGGGCCTTTAGTGAATATGAGGGGAGAAGTCATCGGCATCACCAGCGCCAAAATAGCTGGCGTTGGCGTGGAAGGTATGGGCTATGCCATAAGCACCAAAACAGCCATACCAATCATCGAGCAGTTAATCAGAAATGGCTATATAACCCGGCCATACCTTGGAGTCCAGCTGTATACCGTTGACCAATACGTCGCCATGGCAAACCGCCTGCCTTTAGATAAAGGAGTAGTTATTACATATGTGGACCCAGGCAGCCCGGCATCAGAGGCAGGTTTGCAACAACTCGATGTCATCACTCGCTTCAAAGACAAAGAGGTAACTACGGCTGAGGAACTAATAGACGCTATACACGACTCCAAAATTGGAGAGGAAGTCAAGATAACCTTCGTCCGAGGCAACGAAACAAAGACGACTTCTGCCCGGTTGATACAAAGTCCGCCCCCAGAGGAATAGGCCAGCCAACTTCAGCAATAGCCTCTCAAGCTGCTTTTTTAATACCGAGTGAGATTTCGTAATTGGAAATGCGAAACTTCTCGGCATGGCTTCCACCGGGAGATGCCGCTGAAATCAACTCCCTGGACAACGTTTCCTGCATGATATAGTCGGCAAACTTAGTCATAACCTCTTGAATCGAATCCCCACCTTGATAATAAGTAACGATATGGTCAGCGATGTCCAGACCCGCTGAGCGGCGCATGGTCTGTAAACGCCGTACCACCTCACGGGCGATTCCTTCAGCCTCCAACTCTGGCGACAATTCGGTAGCTACTGCCACCCAGTAGTCCCCCTCCACAGCAGAAGCATAACCATGTTTATCGCTAACCTCTTCCCCCTCATGAAATTCCACTTCTTTGACATTAAGTTCGTCTAATATCTGATAGGTTAGCTTTTGCAAAGCCTTCTTTTCGCCGGCTGACCTTACTTTAACCAATGCCTTGGACAGGGGCTGGCGCACTTTTATGCCAGCTTTAGCTCTGGCGGCACGCCCGAGACTGCACACCGTCATAGCCAGGCGGGTGGCTTCAACCAGTTCCGCATCTATTCGAGTCCGATCCGGAACAGGAAAATCAGCCAGGTGCACGCTTTCCACGGCTTTGGAATCAACAGAGCCCACCAGATTCCGGTATATCTCTTCGGCAACAAAGGGCGTAAAAGGAGCTAGAAGCTTGGACAAGGTAACAAGACAACCATACAGCGTAGTATAAGCTGCCAGTTTGTCAGCATCGCTCTGGCTTTTCCAGAAACGGCGACGGCTCCGCCTGACATACCAGTTAGAAAGCTCATCTACAAAAGTTTCGACCTTCCGTCCTGCTGATGTAGGGTCATAATTGCCCAGAGCTTCATCTACATCAGCTATAAGCTGGTTCAGCCTGGAGATAATCCATTTGTCCAAGTCAGAAAGCGATGGTGTCCCTGCCGATTTGGGGTCAAAACCATCGATGTTAGCATAGATGACAAAAAAGGAATAGGTATTCCACAAAGTAAGCAGGAAATTACGCAACACTTCGGCCACTGCATCGCTTGAAAAGCGGCGGACATTGCCAGCCGGGGCAGCCGTAAATAAATACCAGCGTAAAGCATCAGCTCCATAGTTATCAAGCACCGACCAGGGGTCAACCACATTGCCCCTGGCCTTGCTCATCTTCTCACCTTCGGCATCCAGGATATGCCCCAGGCAAATGACGTTCTTAAAACAGGGGCGGTCAAAAAGCAGGGTGGATATGGCGTGCAAGCTGTAAAACCAGCCGCGGGTCTGGTCAACTGCCTCAGAAATGTAGCCTGCAGGGAAGCTCCGGTTAAAAGCATCCTGGTTCTCAAACGGATAATGCCACTGGGCAAAAGGCATAGCCCCTGAGTCAAACCAGCAATCAATCACTTCAGCCTGCCGCTTCATCTTACCGCCACACTTTGAGCAAGAGAAAGTAATATCATCAACAAAAGGACGGTGCAAGTCCAGCGGCTCAACCAGCTCTTCGAGATTCGGCTTAGCTTTTAGCTCGTCTAAACTACCGATACACTCATAGCTGCTACAGTTTGAGCAGCTCCAGATATTCAGCGGCGTACCCCAGTAGCGCTCTCGGGAGAAAGCCCAGTCCACATTGTTCTCCAACCAATTACCAAAACGACCATACTTTATGTGCTCTGGATACCAGTTGATTTCGGCATTTCCAGAAAGAAGTGCCTCTTTCTTAAGCGATGTCCTGATGTACCATGTTCTTTTGGCATAGTAGAGGAGTGGCGCTTCACAACGCCAGCAGAACGGGTAAGTATGAACTATCCGCTCGCTACGGTAGAGCAACCCCCTTGATTTGAGGTCTTCGAGGACAAGAGGGTCAGCATCCTTGACAAACTTACCGGCAAAACGATAAGTGCCAGTCATCTTACCATCTAAATCCACAGGTTGGACAAAATCCAAGCCTTCACTCTTCCCAGCCTCGAAATCAACCTCACCGAAGGCTGGAGCAATATGAACGATGCCGGTACCATCTTCCATAGAGACGAAGTCGCCGGAGATCACACGATAGGTCAAATCTGTCTTCACTGGCTGCAGGGTCAGCATTTCATAGGACAGATTCTCTTCAGCAGCACGGATGTCGAAACGCCTTCTTTCCACACCAAAATCATGGGGGTTGAACAAGGGCTGATATTCAAGCCCAACAAGGTCTCTTCCGTAGACAGTAGCTGCTGATTTATAACCTTCAAGCCCGATTTTCTCTTCGAGCGCCGTAGCCAAAATGAGATAATCCTCAGAGCTCTCCATAATGCTGTATTGCGCCTCTGAGGCAACGGCCAAGGCTGTATTACCCGGCAGCGTCCACGGAGTCGTCGTCCAGGCCAAGAAAAAGGCAGGCTTGGTCTGAGAAGCCGACGACAGGAGAGAATGAAGGTTTGTTCCTTTACTTAATGAACTGGAGATGAGTTTGAACTTTATGTAAACTGAAGGGTCTTCGGTGTCATCTCTATAGCCTAGAGCCACCTCATGGGAGCTGAGAGAGGTGCTGCACCGTGGGCAATGGGGGGTAACCTTATAGCCCTGGTAAATCAAGCCCTTGTCCCACAATTGTTTCAGCGCCCACCAGCAAGACTCAATATAGCTGTTTTCCAGTGTTCTATAAGCATGCTCTAAATCCAGCCAGAAGCCGATACGTTCAGTCATAGCTTCCCATTCCTTAAGATAGCTGAAAACGCTTTCACGACAATGGGCATTGAATTTAGCTACCCCATACTGCTCTATCTGGACCTTGCTGGTAAAGCCCAGCATCTTCTCTATCTCCAGCTCCACCGGCAGACCGTGAGTGTCCCAGCCACCCTTGCGCGGAGCATAGTAGCCTTTCATCGTCTTGTATCGGGGGATGACGTCCTTAAAAACTCGCGACAGCACATGATGAATCCCTGGGCTACCGTTGGCTGTTGGCGGTCCCTCATACAAGGTGAACTGCGTTGCGCCACGCCGAGTCTCGAGACTCTTTTCGAAGATCTGGTGCTCTTTCCAGAAACTGAGGATGTTGTTTTCTAACTGGGGAAAATTGACTTTGCTGCTTACCGGTCGGAACATGCCTAATGCTTCTTCAACAGAATAGCCACCTTCCGCATTTCGCCTTCACCCATACTTTGGGTGATGACATCCGGATGGTCAGCCAAAGCTAAGTGAATAATCCGACGCTCATCAGCTGGCATAGGCTCAAGGGTTATTAAGCGCCGGTTCCTTTTCACCTGCTCTGCCAAACGCAAAGCCAAGTTCTGCAGCGACTCGTAGCGACGCTTCTTATAGCCAGCGACATCAACATTTATCGGCACCCACACCTTCAGCTTTTCAGCGACTATCAGCCTGACAATATACTGTAGAGAAGTCAGGGTCTGACCACGGCGACCGATCAAAACACCAAGGTCATCGCCCTCAATATTCAATGTCACCGGCAATTCACCGGTGGCTGATTGGGTTGCAGAGATATTGGCTGCTATTCTCATGAATTTAATAAGCGCCTCCATGACCTCATTGGCCACCTTAACTACATCGGCCTTCTCACCAGGCACAGGTAAAGGTTTCACCTTAATCTTGGCTTCCTCAGCCCCCATCCCCAAGACCCCAGACCTACCTTTCTTTAAGACAATCACTTCCACCTGGTCTTCGCTTAAGCCCAATTGCTCCAGTGCTAGATGAATGGCTTCATCGACTGTCTTAGCGCTTACTTCTAACTCTTTCATCTTCCAAAAAGACCTCTCTTCTTCTCTTCAGATGCCTTCTTCATCGCCTTAGACTCTTCGGTTGCTTTTTGCGCCATCTTGGACGGCTGCACCGCCGGTGGTGGTATCTTCTGAGTCGGCATTGGCTTTTGGGCTGGTGTCGGCTGTGGAGCCGAAGGAGCCCTCAAATAGCCCCAGCCACCGCTAACGAAGTACTGGATTATAATGCCAATTACATTTGAAACCACCCAGTACAGAGCCAAGCCACTGGGGAAGGACAAAGTAAAGAAACCAAACATCAACGGCATCATCATTGTAGTCATGCTGGTCATAGACCGCTGTCTTGGGTCAGCTGTAGGTGGCGTCACCATCTTTTGCTGCACCCACATTGTGCCACCTACCAGTATAGGCAAGATGAGATTAGCAGAGCCAGGTTGTGATAACTTTAGCCCGAGAAAATGCTCATTCAGCGGCACCGCCTGACCAACTGCCGCCCAGGAGTAAAGATGCTGCGACAGGTTCAATAAGTTCTCCGGTGTAGCCGCCAAGGCCTGCATAATAGACTGGTACAGAGCAATCCAGATAGGCATCTGGATAAGCATAGGCCAAAGACAGCCAAGGGGGTTTATCCCAGCTTCCTTATACAGCTGCATCATCTCCTGCTGCAGCTTCTGCTGGTTCTTGGCATATTTCTTCTGGAGTTCCTGTATTTTCGGCTGCAGCGACTGCATAGCTTTAGTGGATTGAGTCTGTCTTACGGTAAGCGGGAACAATATCAGGCGGACAATAACCGTAAGCACAATGATTGCCAACCCAAAGCTGCCACCGAACACATTACACATAGCAATCAAGCTATTGAGTACCGGCTCAAGGATAATAGTATTCCACAGTTCAGCCATAGTTAACTCTACTTAATATCAGAATAAGGAAAGTCCCAGACCTTCTCTCCACTTTGAACATCTATACCATAGACACAGCGATTTCTAGCATGAACATAAACCATGTTTTCTTCGGCGTAAAGCGGGGCCATTACTGAGTAACCAATGGAAACAGTCCGCACCAAGTCCCCGCTATCAGATTCAAGCACATACATTTCCCCTGATTTTGAAACCGTTACGAGTAGATTATCCACCAGAACTGGGTTGGACACAATCGGGCCATCAGCAGTAAATTGCCACAGCTTCTCACCCGTGCTGGCGTCAAGAGCATAGACTTTATGGTCAAGGCAACCGGCATAAACCACACCATCTTTAACTACTGGTGTTGGCCAGAACCAGTTACTTCCCTCAAACGTCCACTTCACATTACCATTGGTACCATCAACAGCGTAAAGCTGATTGTCGAAAGTGCCGAAAAAGGCATCATTTCCAGCAACTACCGGGGACGAGGCAACGGCTGCTGGTAATTCAATCTCCCATATAAGGCTACCATCCATACTGGACACAGCAAAAAACTTGTGCTCATAGTTACTAATATAGACAACGTTGTCTTTAATTGCTGGCGATGTCCATATCTTGCCCCCGGTGTCAAATTCCCACCTTTCGTTCCCCTTAACCGCGTCTAATGCATAGAGTTTACCGTCAGAGCTGCCGACATAAAGAGTGTCTTTAACCACTATCGGGCCACCAACAACAGCCCCAATAGACTTATTTTCTTTTCGTGGATAAAACCACTCTCCCTCGTTCCATGACGGGATGCCTTCTTTATCATAACCAGGAGCCAACCTATTTATAGCCATCACTTTGCCACTATCACCGACGTAGGTAGCAACATAAACTAGATTACCAGCAACTACCGGCGTGCTGTAAATGGTCGTCGGCTTTGCTGACGGAGCACAACCCAGAGGACCACACATTCCGCCTGGGGCAGCCGGTGCTTTGACAGGAAGAACCCACTCCCTCTCGCCGAGGGAAGTCAGCTTTTGACTCCGAACCGAAGGGTTTATTGCAAACACTCTGCCGTCCATCCCCCCAAAGTAAACAAGGCCATCGTGACCTGAAAATCCAGACCATCCTTGATATGCTGGCCCACCCGTACAACCAAGGACAAGCAGACCTAGAGCAGTGACTAAGAGTATTAGACTTAATTTTTTTGTTTTGATTGTAAAGAAACCTGCCATCTCATTCACCATTAACAGCAAAAAGCTAAGGAATTTATGGTACTGGGTCATAGCCACCAATGGACCATGGGTGGCAACGCGCTAAACGTCTAGCTGCTAGCCAGCTCCCTTTAAGAAATCCGTATCTCCCAATTGCCTCGTAAGCATAATGAGAACACGTGGGAGCAAATCGACAAGCAGGTGGAGTAACTTGCGATACCGTAGACTGATACAGCTTAATTAACTCCAACACGAAGCTTTTCATCTTTATCTATTAAATGAGCTCGGAGTAGCAGCTTTTCCATTGACTTTTTGAGCTGATGATAGTCAGCAGCCGCTGCAGTTGGCCGAGCAATAAACACTATATCCCATCCTGGTTTTACGTTTGTTACGCGAGCAATCTCTTTGAGCAAACGCCGCACTCGATTACGAACCACCGCTTTGCCGATCTCCTTAGCTACCGAAAATCCATACCGGCTAAACTCAAGCTTGTTAGGTAATGTCTTTATAACTATGAGACCATCCACCCAAGCTTTACCTGATTTATAAACGGTCAAATACTGGGCTCTTTTTGTTAAAGCCAATTTTTTGCCATGCTGCTAAACTGGCGTCAATTGCCACCGCCCCTTGAGCCGCCTTGACTTCAATACCTTCCGCCCTCCTCGGGTTGCCATCCTGGCCCGGAAGCCACACTTACGTTTTCGTGAGATTTTCTTAGGCTGGTATGTTCTCTTAGGCACTTTACTCTTCCTTAGAAGCTATGCTTTATTTTCAGAGACTCCCCTAGGACTGGTATGATCCGGAGTATAAGGCAATAAAGCTAGGTAGCGAGCCCTCTTTATGGCTAATGCTAATCGTCGCTGGTGCTTGGCACAAACACCTGTCCGACGGCGTGGCTCAATTCTGGCCCGGTCAGAAACATAGCGCCGCAATCTGGAGATGTCCTTATAGTCTATCTCAGCCTTGTCAGCACAAAAGGGGCAAACTTTGGGCTTGAAAACAAAGCGACGTCCCTTTTCTCTTGTCTCTTTAATCCCCTCACCTTCCACCATACTCTAATCTATGCCTCCTTCTTAATTCTTAAAAGATGCACTACTAAAATGGTAGATCCTCAGGCTCTACTCCTTCAACGGGTTCCGCCGGGGTTTCTTCACCGGGAAGAACAGCTAAACCTTGTCTGTCAAGGAATAATACCCTATCAGCATTCACTTCAAGTGTAGTGCGCCTTTGACCATCCCGGTCTTCCCAGGTTCTGGTGCGTAAACTACCTTCAACGTAAACTCGCTGTCCCTTAGTCAAAAACTGGTTGCAGCTTTCAGCCTGCTTTCTCCAAGCATTTACTCTGAACCATTCAGTTTCCTGTTTGCGCTCCCCGTCTGGTGCATTATAAACACGATTAGTGGCAATACTGAATGAAGTTACCGGAGTCCCACTAGGTGTAAAATGCATCTCCGGGTCACTACCGAGATTTCCAATAAGTATAACTTTGGCCAAACTTGCCATGTCAACACTCCTTACACTTTATTAATCCCCCAACTTTATCAGCAGATGACGCAGAATCTTCCCAGAAAGCCGAAGATTCGCTTCTAGCTCCTTAGTCAACGCTGGCTTCATTTTAACCTTAGTCAACACATAATTCCCCTCCATAGACCGCTTTATAGGATAAGCCAGCTTTCTTCTACCCCACTGATTTACCTCATCTACACTACCACCGACCTTATTAACTAGCTCGCTCAGCTTGGTTATAAAGTCAGGCATTTCCTCATCAACCACTTCAGGACTGATTATAAGCACCAGTTCATAACTAGGCATTAGTATTACCCTCGAAGTTCAAAAGTGGGCATATTATAGCATATCAAAGAAAATAGCAACAAGCCTACGAACAAAGCTAGCCGTCCCTTGCATTTTATTCGGTTCTGGTTTATATTTCTGTTACACAAAGGAACCATTCTTGGAAATCTGCATCATCGGGCTGCCCAAGAGCGGCAAGACAACGATTTTCAATGCCTTGACTAAGGGAAAGGCTGACACTAAAACTTACGCCACAACTGCCGTGACTCCTAACATTGGAGTGTCTAAGATGCCAGAACCTAGATTGCAAGTTCTGGATAGAATATTCCATCCGAAGAAGATAATGCCGGCTGAGGTCAAATATGCTGATATTGCCGGTGCAGCCAAAGGCTTAGGCAAGGGAGAGGGAATAGGTGGCCAGTTCCTTAACTATCTAAGTAACGCTGATGCATTGCTCCAAGTAGTCCGAGCCTTTGAGGATGAAAACGTGCCACACGTAGACGGTGGTATCGACCCAAAACGCGATATAGCTACCATGGACTTGGAGCTTGTCTTCTCTGATTTGACCATAATTGATAGAAGAGTGAAGCGACTTGAAGATTCTTTGAAGGGCGCCAAGCCATCCGAACGCGACCTGCTCCTGAAAGAGCAAGCTCTACTTCAAAAGATCAAGTCAGAATTAGAAAAGGATGTACCGATCTGGCAGCAAGATTTAACTGCTGAGGAATTTAGAAGCCTGGCCAACTACCAGTTTCTCACTGCCAAACCTATGCTATTGGTCATCAACATTGGAGAGAACCAGTTAGCACAGGCTCCTTCCCTCGAAGCTGAGATACGCTCAGCCTATTCCCACTCTCAATTCGAAGTAGTTGCCTTATGTGGTAAGTTAGAAATGGAATTAACCCAACTCAGCGATGATGAAGCTGTAGAATTTCGCAATGCTCTGGGCCTGACTGAGCCGGCAGTTGACCGCATCGTCAGACTTTCCTATCAACTCCTGGGACTAATCTCTTTCTTCACCACCGTCTCCGAGGAATTAAAAGCCTGGACAATCACCAAAGGAACAGCCGCTTTAAAAGCCGCTGGCAAAATCCATTCCGACATCGAAAAGGGGTTTATTCGGGCTGAAGTCGTCAGTTTTCACGATTTGGATAGATGCGGTAGCCTAGCTGAAGCCCGAAAACGCGGCCTGCTCAGGCTCGAAGGCAAAAACTACATCGTGCAAGACGGCGATATAATAACCTTCCTATTTAACATTTAGAGGAAATCGCCCTCACTCAAAACTATGTCACTTCAAGAGAGCTATAAGTGGTGTCACTGCCTTCAACATCCTTATTTTAGATGGTATAATACTCCCACAGGAAACAACCTGAACAACAAGGAGAGGTATGAAACAAAGGACAAAGGTTATCGCTTGGTTCGATGAAGTAACCAAAGATGACATTCCCCTAGCAGGTGGTAAGGGGGCAAACTTAGGTGAGATGGTTCATGCTCGGATACCGGTGCCGCCAGGTTTCATCGTCACCGCGAATGCCTATTTTAAATTTTTAGAAGTCAATAAGCTTACAGACGAAATCCGCCGATACCTTAAAGATTTGAATGTTAACGATAGCAGAAAGCTTCAACAGGTATCCAGCCTCATTAAGGATAAAATTTCCAGCGTACCTATGCCGCCTGACATGGTTAAAGAGATTAAAGGCGCTTATCGCAAACTAGGCCAAGGACTGGTAGCAGTCCGCTCCTCAGCCACAGCCGAAGACTTGCCCGAGGCTTCTTTTGCTGGACAACAACGCACCTTTCTCAACGTTCAAGGCGAAGACGAGGTAGCCGCAGCAGTGCAAGGCTGTTGGGCTTCCTTGTTTGAACCTAGAGCTATATTCTACAGGCAGCAGCACGGTTTTGACCACTTCAAGGTGGGTATTGCCGTACCAGTGCAAATAATGGTGCAATCGGAGGCATCAGGAGTCCTATTCACAGTAGAACCATTGACAAGCGATACAACAAAGATCCTCATCGAAGCAATTTACGGGCTGGGTGAAGCCATTGTTTCCGGTGACGTCACTCCTGACCAGTATCTGCTGGATAAGGGGAAAATTAGGATTCTTGACAAGAAAATTCACAAACAGGAATGGCAACTGGTGAAGAACACAAAGGCACCAGTAGGCGAACTGGAAGCAAACGTTAAGACCCATGTCCCACCATCAAAGCAAACTCTGCAAAAGATAACCGACGAAGACATAGTCGCTTTAGCTAAATTGAGCAAGATGATTGAGGATTTGTACAAAACTCCACAGGACATCGAGTGGGCAAAACAAGGAACACAGCTATTTATCCTTCAAACCCGGCCTGTGACCACTTTGAAACCAAAAGAAGAGATTAAGACACTTCCTAAAATAGAAGCTCAAGCAATTTTAACCGGCATTGCAGCCAGCCCGGGGATAGGCGTTGGCACAGTTAGAATTGTGCCTGAATCCTCACAGATAGATAGAGTTCAAAATGGTGATGTTCTGGTAGCCGAAATGACAACTCCAGATTTTGTGCCAGCGATGAAGCGGGCTGTGGCTATAGTCACTGACCGTGGCGGTAGAACTGCTCACGCTGCCATCGTCAGCCGCGAGCTAGGTATCCCTTGCATCGTAGGCACAGAGGTGGCAACTAAAGTTCTAAGTGATGGCCAAGAAATCACTGTAGATGGCTACCGGGGAGAAGTCTACGCTGGTAGAGTAGCAGAGCCAACAAGAACCGCTCCTGTAGTTGTTACTCAGGAACGAATAAAGACAAGAACCAGAGTCTATGTAAATCTAGCTGAACCAGAGCTAGCTGATGTCGTGGCTGCAAGACATGTAGATGGGGTTGGTTTGCTTAGAGCTGAATTTATGATTGCTCAAATCGGTGGGCATCCACGATATATGCTGCATGAGGGAAAAGGAGAGCAATTTATGGAAATGCTAGCTCGAGGCATTACCACCTTTACCAAGGCTTTTCATCCTCGGCCTGTAGTTTACCGAACTACCGATTTCAAAACCAACGAGTACAGAAACTTGCGGGGTGGTGACAGATACGAGGAATTTGAGGAGAACCCTATGCTTGGTTACCGCGGTTGCTCCCGATATGCACGGGAACTTGAAGTTTTTAGGCTGGAAGTGGATACTATCAAAAAAGTATGTCAATATTACGATAATCTCTATGTCATGATTCCCTTCGTCCGTTTCGTAGATGAAATGGCCAGGATAAAGAGGTTCCTCGTAGCTGAGGGACTATATCAGTTCCCCAATTTCAAATTGTGGATGATGGTTGAAGTGCCATCAAACGTGTTCCTCATAGACAAATTCATAGATGTTGGTATTGATGGTATCTCTATCGGTTCTAACGACTTAACCCAATTGATTTTAGGGATAGATAGAGACAACCCCAAACTAGCGCCGCAATTTGACGAGAGAAACGAGGCAGTGCTCATGGCTATAGAAAAAGTCATTAAGGTTTCGGTCAGCAAGGGCATCACCGCTTCCATCTGTGGACAAGCACCTTCAGTCTACCCAGAACTTACTGAGAATCTGGTGAAATGGGGGATCACCTCAGTTTCGGTAAGCCCTGACATGATTGATGAAACAAGGCGTATAATTGCTGCTGCTGAAGCGAAGCTCAGCCAGCCATAAGTTTGTAGCAGGGCAGGGAAACAAAGGCTTAAGTTTTGATGGTCAATCTGAATATTCGGCAGCGGATAGAGGACTCTGAAAACAGCCTTTCCCCTTACGCATCAAAAAGCAAGTTTAGCCGAGGCAGACTAAAATGGGAGGAACCTTGCCCAATACGGACAGCTTTTCAACGGGACCGCGACCGCATCATTTACTCCAATGCCTTTCGCCGCCTTAAACACAAGACTCAAGTCTTTATCGCCCCTTTGGGTGACCATTATGTAACACGCCTGACACATACCTTAGAAGTTTCCCAGATTGCCCGAACTATATCCAGAGCGCTGAACCTTAACGAGGATTTAACAGAGGCTATTGCTTTGGGACATGACTTAGGTCACACCCCATTTGGCCATGTCGGTGAGCAAGTTCTAAATGAGCTTTGCCCCGGTGGATTCAAGCATAACGAGCAGAGTTTAAGGGTAGTCGATTTACTGGAAAAAGATGGGCAAGGACTGAACCTAACATGGGAAGTGAGGGATGGCATCTTGAATCATTCCAAGGGCGGGATTGAGATACTTGGGGAAGGATGGGCAGATGTTGGTACTATCGAAGGCCAGGTAGTAAAGATGGCTGACATTATTGCTTATGTCAACCACGATACTGCCGATGCTATAAGAGCTGGCGTTATAGCTGAAAACGAGCTACCTGTCTCCGCAGTCAGGCTTCTCGGTCACACTTCTTCTCAGCGGATTAACACGCTGGTCTCCGACATCGTCAGCTATTCTTTAGCATCTATGGGCAATGCCAATTTGACAAAGCCGATCATTGGAATAAATGCAGAAATCCTAGAAGCAACCAACAGCTTGCGTGAGTTTCTCTTTGACAAGGTGTATAATCCCAGCTTAGCTAATAAAGATACAGCAAAGGCACAAAAAGTAATAAGTCTGCTGTATTCATATTTCCTGAAACACGAAGAGACGTTGCCAAGAGAATATGCTCTGCGCGATGACACTGTAGAACAGAAGATTACCGACTATATTGCCGGCATGACAGACCAGTATGCGCTAAGTATGGCCAAAGAAATCTCACGCTGAAAGGGAAAGTTGCCTTTAGTCAAGAGTTTGAAACAGGTGATTGAGTTTTTGAAATGAGTGTGATTGATGATGTAAAACAGAGACTGGATATTGTGCAAGTGGTCTCTGAATATACAAAATTACAGAAATCTGGCCGAAATTATAAGGCCTTGTGTCCATTTCACAGTGAAAAGAACCCCTCGTTTTTTGTATTCCCCGAGCGGCAGAGCTGGCACTGCTTCGGAGCTTGCGGTACCGGCGGTGACATCTTTTCCTTCATCATAAAGAAGGAGGGAGTTGATTTCGCACAAGCGCTGCATCTTCTAGCTAATAAGGCAGGAGTTTCCTTAGTTGCTCTGACAACCCCAGAGAAGCAGACTCAAAATAAAGATAAGGAAAGATTATTTGAAATCAATGAAGCGGCCGCCGAATATTACCACCACCTGTTGCTGAATACCTCGGTGGGCGAGATAGCAAGGAACTATGTGACTCGAAGAGAGTTATCATCTGAGACAATTAAGAATTTTCAACTGGGTTTTGCTCCAGAAGGGTGGGATACCCTAAAGCAGTATTTGAAGGGCAAAGAATATGGGGAAACAGAGCTGTTAGCTAGTGGTCTGTTAGTAGAGCGGGATAACAAAAACAGCTACGACCGATTTCGCAATCGGCTAATATTTCCTATTCGGAACATTCAAGGAAAGGCTCCAGGCTTTGGTGGCAGGGCATTAGACGATTCTTTACCTAAATATCTTAACTCTCCCCAGACACCAGTGTTCGATAAGAGCAGCAACCTTTATGGGATTGACCGGGCTAAGACAGCTATCCGTCAGAAAGACCAGGCGGTAATTGTTGAAGGATACATGGACGTTATCACAGCCCACCAGCATGGGTACGATAACGTCGTTGCCTCCATGGGTACATCTATGACTGACAAACAGCTGGCTATTCTTAAAAACTTGACCAGGAATTTAATACTGGCTCTTGATGCTGACACTGCAGGAGAAGAGGCCATCTCAAGAAGCGGCGAGATTGTTGATAAGATGCTACCAGTACCACCATCGTTTTACGGGTGGGTAAAATATGAAGATGCTCACAATGCTGAAGTAAAGATTATAGTCTTACCTCGAGACAAAGACCCGGACGACGTAATCAAAGAAGATGATTCACAGTGGCAAAAGCTGATAATAGATGCTAAACCTATGATTGACTTCATTCTCGAAACGGTAATTGCTAAAGTTGATCTAGCAAGTGCCAGGGATAAGTCTTTGGCTGTAGAGAAACTTCTGCCGCTACTTTTCGAGATGAAGGACCCGTTGCGGCAAGCTCACTACGTGGAAAGGCTTGCCCGCCTATTGAAGATTGATGAGCACGTTCTAGGCGACGCATTGAGAAGGTTTAGAGCCGTCGAACGAAAACGAAGAGCGAGCAAAGACCTTCGAGGTTTCACATCTGTAGTGCCTACCTTCGCTTCATCCAGTCCCCTGGAGCAATATTGCTTAGCTTTACTGTTTCAGTATCCGGAGCTCAAGGCAGAAGGCATGGGGCTATCGCCTGACTATTTTGAGAATACCGAAAACCGAGAGTTGTTTACAAAGTGGCAGCAAAGTGATAACCTTGCGTCTCTTAAGAGTAGTCTTGATAGTACCCTTCAGGAGTATTTGGAAAGTCTCACGGCTAAGGACCTACCCCCAATCCTCAAAGAAAGTGAGACAGCACGCTGTGAAGACCTGAACCATTGCATTAGTCGCTTACAAGAGAGGAGACTAAGGAATTTAGAGGCCCAAAAACAAGAACTTCTGGCTATAGAAGCCGAGGCAGGTGGAACAACAGCACAATTAGCCAAGTTAGAAGAGCAAGGCATAGAAGTCAGTAAGCAGCTTAGAGAGGTCTTCATCAAGCAAAACTACCGCCGCCGGCTAGCGAGAAGGGACACGTGATGACTTCAAATAGAGACAACGAGCTTCTATCCTACTTCCCTAGGAAAGGCAAAAGCCGATTGGACTCCGGGGATATTCTTGGCATAGAGGATGAATCACTCACACACCCGGATAATAATTGGGATAGTTTCGACAAATACGAGGCGGAGGAAGATACTGGCCATATCGCTCTCCCATGGGAAAGCGAAGAGGCTGCTGAACTCGAAGACGAATTGGCAAGTAAGGAAGAGAAAGAGGATAAGCC
>JAPLHH010000230.1 GCA_026389735.1 Chloroflexota bacterium
ATCTACCCAGGCTGTTACTTCAAGGCAATCGGGGAGTCCGTCACGGTACACCACCAGTGAGTGATAGCGAATGGCAGAGAATGGGTTAGGTAAATCAGCCAGCACTCCCTGGCTGCTGTGGTGTATGAGCGAAGACTTACCGTGCATTATCTTCTTAGCCTGCCCGACGAAAGCGTCGTAGCTGTAACCGATACACTGGTGCCCCAGGCAGACGCCCAGTATAGGTAGTCGAGAGCCAAAATAGCGGATGACCTCGTTGGAAATGCCGGCCTGCAGCGGCGTAGACGGGCCGGGGGAGATGACTATCCGTTGAGGCTTCATCCCTTCAATTTCCTTAAGAGTTGTCTTATTATTGCGTACCACAACTACAGTCTCACCCAATTCACTCAAGTACTGGAAGAGGTTGTAAGTGAAGCTGTCATAGTTATCAATCAACAACAGCATGGTTCCCCCTGTTTGTCCCCGCTGTGCTTTCAGCCTGGTTGATAGCTTTGAGCAGTGCCTGGGCCTTGTTCATAGTCTCCTGGTACTCATGTTCGGGTATGCTGTCGTAAACAACTCCACATCCTGCCTGGACATAGGCAACTCCCTGGCTCACTATCATGGTTCTGATGGCTATTGCCATATCCATATTGCCTGAGAATGAGAAATAACCTGCAGCCCCGGCATAGGGCCCTCTTTTTTCAGGTTCGAGTTCGGCGATTATTTCCATGGCCCGGATTTTCGGAGCACCGGAGACGGTGCCTGCAGGGAAGCAAGCCTGCAGAGCATCGAAGATATTCAGGTCGCGCCTTAGCTTGCCCTGCACATGCGTGACCAGGTGCATCACGTGGGAGTAACGTTCCACATCCATCAGGTCGCTGACCTCGACCGTGCCCGGCTGGCTGACACGCCCGATGTCGTTACGCCCCAGGTCAACCAGCATAATGTGCTCGGCACGCTCCTTTTCATCGCTGCGTAGTTCCTGCTCTAAAACAGTATCTTCAGCAAGGTCTTTCCCTCTTCGCCTGGTGCCGGCTAGAGGACGTGTCATGACCATACCATCCTCTACTCTCACCAGAATCTCAGGGGACGCCCCGAGAATGTGAAAGTCGTTGAAATCAAGGAAGAACATATATGGAGAGGGGTTGAGAGAGCGCAGCGCTCTGTAAATCTCGAAGGGAGCAACGTCGACAGGCTGTGCCAGGCGTTGGGACAGCACTACTTGAATGGCTTCGCCGGCAGTGATATATCGCCTTATCTTCTCCACACTGGCTTCAAACTCCTCTTTGGAGAAGTTTGATGAAAGGGTGTTGTTTCTGTGAGGAGCGGGTGGCTTTACATAATGTTTTGGCTTAAGTGGCTGGCTTAGTCTGTCCGCCAGGTCCTCAATCCTGTCTACTGCCTTTTGGTATTCATCATCTATGTCTCCATCGAGATGGACATGGCTCAAGACCTTAATCTTATGGGTAACATGGTCAAAGACAAGCATAGTATCCACGAACATAAACAGTGCTTCAGGCAATCCCAGTGGGTCACTGTCAGGGGAAGGTAGCTCCTCGAATCGGCTGGCCACCTCATAGCTGAGATAACCAACGGCGCCGCCGCAGAATCTGGGCAGGTCGGCAACCGGTACCATTTTGTATTTCTCTAGCTCTTCGGCAATAAGCGGCAGGGGATTGGTCTTATCCTCCGCCTTGGTAGACAGCACACGGTATGGCTCGGTACCTATGAAGCTATAGCGAGCCAGCCGCTCACCGCCCTCGACACTTTCCAGGAGGAAGGAATAACCGCCGCGACTAATCTTTAGGAATGCGGAGACAGGCGTTTCTAAGTCGGCCACGATTTCACGGTAAACCGGTATTAACGTGCCTTCGCCTTTGCGCTTTTTAACTTCTTCCAACGTAGGATAATACATGTTAGCCTCCGGGTATCCCCGAAATAAAAAAACCTCTCGCCATAGGGGCGAGAGGTTTTGCTTCGCGGTACCACCCTAATTGATTGCCGTTACTTTGAGGCAATCATCTCATTCAGGTACGGCTTCAACGTTTTTGAAGCGATACCCTGGGCTCTGATAACGGTGCCCGTTCCGTCAACGCCTACTGGGGCAAATCCCTTTCGGTTCGCGGCTCCCGAGTCCATTCAATCTCTGCGCTAGCACCGGCTCACACCTTACACGGCTCTCTGAGCTCCGCTGGAGACCTACTAGTCTCGTTCTCAGCCTTTACAGTATTCAGTTATGTTTTAATATAACAGGCGGCTCTTCCTTTGTCAAGCTGCAGTAGATGGCTGGAACGATTATTAACTTAAATTGCAAATATCGTCAGAAGGGCCCGCTTTTCTGTGGTCGCTCCGGCGCTTTGATAACTGGTTTATCCGTTGTTATTTCCCCAGTCTAAGGTCGATTTCTAGCTGAACCGCGCGATCAAATTCTTGAAATGCAAGATACAAATATCGTTCCAGAGTTGACAAGATGCAATCGATCTCGTAGTAATTCTTCAGAAGGGACGAAAACGTGACAGCTTCGGAAAGTTCCCTTATGCGAGCCTCCAGGCGGCCAATCTCGTCAAATGATATGTGCTGCTGATAAGCCTCCAGCCGTTTTTCATATTCCGCTCGAAACTTCACTTCCAGCGCATGCAATTCATCAGGCTTAACGTCGACCTGTTGACCGGCTGTAATCTTGTAGACAACACTCCTGTAGTGCTCAGATAGGCGATCTTCGAGTTCCGGCTCGGCATCCCTAAACTCGAACCATTTCAAAACTGGATCCAATTCCTCTCGACTCTTCCACGGGAGGTCTTTCTGAATCAAGCGTCGGATAGCAGTGAGCCGAGAGTGAATATCGGATGCAAGATGCCCACGAACGGCATCAAGACTGGGCTCTCCTTCCATCGTGAGTTGCTTGGAAATGACATGTGCCGCCTTTTCGTAATCGATAAATCCTCTCTTCAGTCCATATTTGGTTAGCCATTCCATCTCAGCCTTGTCGTGTACTCCAGAGCCGCCCAACTCTATGCCGGCTCGAGTATGTTCAAAAAGATCTGATACTGCTTTGAACGCAACCCGTGCTAGTATTGTCACTACGGCCGGATTGTGAGTGTCTCGATGAAATGCCGCATTTCGATAAGAATGAAGAATATTGAGGATAGTTGCCGTTGGTTCACCAACAGAATGTTCAGAACGTGCTAGCTCAAGCTTTGCCTTGAAGACACGGTCCAAGATCCGCTTCTCTGCTATAGACAGGCGCTCTGGTTGAATCCATTTCAGATAAGTATCACTGTTTAAGGTTCTTTCTGAAAGCCGAAAAAGTATGACCTCTGCTATATTGTCCAAAAGAATCAATGCTATCCTGGCCTTCGCGGGAGTTCCGGTTAGAATCAGGTCACGGCAGACTTCTAGCTGCTCGACGAGCAGCCGAAATTGCTCCACGGGGCCAGGCCTATCCAAGGGCATGTGTTGACCGCCTATTTATTATTATACCTCAGCCGTCACTTCGAAACAGGATAAGATAACCTATGCTGAAAATCAATTTGCAGAAATGGTAAGATGAAAATCATCCCGCACGATTGCGTTGTTAAGTCTGTGGAACCATTCAATAGAAGTATTACTCTCACATATGAAAGATAGTTTATCTGCATTTGATCAACTATCACACAATTCTTCGGAAGGTGTCATAACTGGCTGCCGAGCCAGGATTCGAACCTGGGCTAGAGGATCCAAAGTCCCCTGTGCTACCACTACACAACTCGGCAGTTCTAAGCCTGGTGCCGAAGGTCGGATTCGAACCGACACGAGAGTTGCCCCTCAACAGTTT
>JAPLHH010000300.1 GCA_026389735.1 Chloroflexota bacterium
CAACTAGTTTAAAAAAACCATTGTAAACCCAAATGCCTGAATGAATCTTCTCGTAAACCTTCACAAGCTCGGGGTGTGCTGAACCGCTTTCGTATTTCAGCGCTGCTTGGTAAAACAGACCATTCTGAGTGAGCGTGCCACTAGGATTAGTCATAGGTTGATCAAGCATTTTGGGATCCTGAGTGGCATTTCGTCTAGGAATGTCGTGGCCCTCATAGATCAAAACTCTTCCATCGTCCTCAACTCTATCTGCATACGGAGCACCTTTTCGTAAACTCATAAGTATGACACTGAATTCGCCATGCAGGTGAAAATTCATTCCTCTTTGAAGATTCACACCCTCTTCCCTGCACATTTCCAAGTAAGAAATAACATCACCAGGCTGAATCATTCAAAAACCTCTCCAAAAAGCGCAACCTGATACCGACACAGGTAAACAAAAAACTAGCTTAAGCAACTACCCCACCACTATATTAACCAGCCGCTGCGGGACATAGATGATTTTGGTGACATTATTATCTTTGACATAGGCTTGTATCCGTTCGCGGCTCAAGGCGAGCCCTTTGGCTTCAGATTCAGTGATGGATACCGGCACGGTAACTTTGTCCCTCACTTTGCCGTTCACCTGTATTACTAGCGTGACCTCTTCCTCTTTAACCAGCTCCTCATCCCATTTAGGCCAGGGCTGATTGTGAATGCTGTAAGGATGGCCTGTCCTTTCCCATAGCTCCTCGGTGAGATGCGGTGCCGTCGGGGCCAGAAGCAGCAGCAAATCGGTTATGGCTTCATTCCACAAAGAAACCGATACCGTGCCCGCATCCTGTACCTTGCCCAGATAATTGGTGAACTCCATCAACGCCGCCAGCATGGTGTTCAAGCGGAATCGCTCCATGTCACCTGTCACCTTTTTTATGGTCTGGTGCATTAGGCGGTTCAGTTCTTTTTCCTCAGCGGATTCAACTTTCTTCTCTGCATAGCCTGCTATCACCAAGTTCCAGACGCGGTTTACCCAGCGGCTCATGCCGACAATGCCCTGGTCGCTCCACTCGCCACCCAGTTCCCAGGGCCCGATAAACATAAGATAAGCTCGAACGGCATCAGCCCCAATATCAGAGACATAGACATCGGGCGTGACTACATTGCCCCGGGACTTGCTCATCTTGTCGCCCTGATAGATAATCGTCCCCTGATTGAACAGCTTTATAAAGGGCTCATCGAAATCAACCAGCCCAATATCCCTAATAGCCTTGATGAAGAAGCGGGAATAAAGAAGGTGCATGACGGCATGTTCAGCACCGCCGGTATATAAGTCCACCGGCATCCAGTGCTTCAGCTTAGCCTTATCAAAGGGATGTTTATCCACATCGGGACTCGTATAGCGCAGGAAATACCATGAGGAGCACATGAAGGTATCCATGGTATCGGTCTCTCGCTTTGCCGGCGAGGAGCACTTGGGGCAGGTGGTATTAACAAAAGACTCGCAGTACTTCAGCGGCGACTCACCGGTGGGCCTGAACTCGGCATCAGGAGGCAGCAAAACAGGCAAATCTTTCTCCGGCACGGGCACGATGCCGCATTTATCGCAGTAAACCATCGGAATCGGCGCCCCCCAGTAGCGCTGGCGGGAGATGAGCCAGTCACGAAGACGATAGGTGACAGCCCGCTTACCCCACCCTTTTTTCTCCATATAATCGCAGATGGCTTCAAA
>JAPLHH010000223.1 GCA_026389735.1 Chloroflexota bacterium
GATGGCGTCATTGTGGGCAGCCGTATTATACAGTTGCTCGACAAGGACAAATCACTTAAAAATGCCTGCTCTTTTATTAAATGCCTGAGAGAGGCCTTATTGTAAAAGGAGGTTGATATGTAGGGTACTCAGTTTGAAATAATAGTCGAACAAGAAATCGAAAGGAGGAGAAATGGATACAAAGGTTATCTTAACTGAAAAAGAGATGCCCACTCGTTGGTACAACATTCAAGCCGACCTGCCCAAGCCCCTGCCACCGCTGCGGCATCCAGCGACAAAAGAGCCGACGCGCCTTCCCCCTCCCCTCTTTCCCGAGGCCCTGAACGAACAAGAGTTCAGCAAAGAAAGGTGGATTGACATCCCCGAGGAAGTTCAGGAGATTTATAAGCTATGGCGGCCCACCCCCTTAATAAGAGCTTACCGCCTGGAGAAGGCCCTGGGAACTCCAGCCAGGATTTACTATAAGTATGAAGGGGTCAGCCCGGCCGGTAGTCACAAGTTAAACACCGCTGTAGCCCAGGCTTACTACAATAAAAAAGAGGGCGTTAAACGACTAGCCACCGAGACCGGTGCTGGACAGTGGGGCAGTGCTCTAGCTATGGGCTGTGCGTTTTTGGGTCTTGAGTGCAAGGTCTATATGGTTAAGGCAAGCTATTACCAGAAACCATATCGCCGGGTGATGATGGAGACCTGGGGTGCCAAGGTGGTGCCCAGCCCCAGCCAAGAAACCGAGATAGGGAGAAAAATCCTCAAGGATGACCCTAATTGCTCGGGAAGTCTGGGCATCGCTATCAGCGAGGCTTGTGAGGAAGCTTTTGCCCGCGATGACACTAAGTATTCTCTGGGCAGCGTACTGAACCACGTCTTGATGCACCAGACTATCATAGGACAGGAAGCTAAAAAACAGCTCGAGAAGATCGATGTTTACCCAGACATAATCGTGGGCTGTATTGGCGGCGGCTCCAATTTCGCCGGGCTGTTCCTGCCCTTTGTCACAGACAAGATTAAAGGAAAAAAGCCCAAGCTCCAAATCATCTGTGTTGAACCCCAGGCTTGCCCCTCTGTGACCAAGGGCCTTTATGCCTGGGACTACGGCGATGTAGCTGGGCTAGCACCAATTGCCCTGATGTATACCCTGGGACACAGCTTCGTCCCGCCTCCAGTCCATGCCGGCGGATTAAGGTATCACGGCATGGCCCCTATCATTTGCCACCTTCATAAGCTGGGCTTCGTCGAAGCGCGCGCCGAGTATCAGATCCCCATTTTTAAGGCGGCGGTGCAATTCGCCCGCACCGAGGGCATTATACCGGCACCGGAACCGGCGCATGCCATAAAGGTTGTCATTGATGAAGCCTTAAAATGCAAGGAATCGGGAGAGAAGAAGAACATTCTTCTGGGCCTGAGCGGGCATGGGCATTTCGACCTGGGTGCCTATGACGAGTATTTGTCAGGTAAGCTTCAGGATTACGAATATCCCAAGGAGCTGGTAGAGAAGGCGCTAGCCGACTTACCGAAGGTAGCCTGAAGAAAATGGCTGGCGCCGTGGCACAAGATAGGTCACCATGGCGCCAGCCCTGAGGCACGAGCCATCCCGACTAGTCGGGACTTGCCAGTAGACAGTAGAAAAGAATAGCAGTGACTCCGTGGAGTGGTTACAAGGTAATTTTCATGTCTTCATAGCCCAGGCTTATATCTGCTTCCAGTTCCTGCGCTACTTGAGCTACTTCTTCCTTAATCTCCTGTTCATAAGGATTCCCGATATGAATAACGATGACGCGAGGTAAATATCCCTTGAGTCGGCGAAATGGTATGAGCTCCTCTTTTAGAAACCCGGCACAAAGATGGCCAGCTTTCTTGAGCCAGTCTCCATACTTATTAGGTCCGGCAACTTCAGTAATAAGCAACTGGGGAGAAATATGCTGCCAGCAATCAGATATTCCCACTGTGGTATCACCGGTGTAAAAC
>JAPLHH010000122.1 GCA_026389735.1 Chloroflexota bacterium
CGGTACATGCTGATGTTCCGCAGTGCGCGGGCCGAGCAGGTTCTCTTGGCGAACGACTGCGCCGCGCTGTTGGATGCCGTTTTGGCTGAGGGGCTCAAGCAGGGTTACTTCACCGAAGAGGATCGCAAGGCGTACGTCGAAGCGTGGTCACAGCCAGGCGCTCTCACCGGGGGCTTGAACTACTATCGAGCCGCGGGCATCGGTCCACCCACGAGGGAAGGCACTGATTGGCGAGGGACGGGCAACAGGGCATCGGAGCTGTCCTCGCTGACGGTGAGGGTGCCGACGCTGGTGATCTGGGGCGAGAAGGACGAGGCTTTGCTTACCGGCAACCTGGAAGGGTTTGATGGGTTCGTGCCCGATTTGACAGTCAAACGCATCCCGGACGGCTCGCACTGGGTCATCCACGAGCAGCCAGAACTTGTTAATGGCTACATACGAGAGTTTATTGAGGGCATAATTTCTTGCTCGCCTGAGCCGCAAAAGTAAGCGCAAGGTAGCAAGCCAAATGAGTTTGTTTAGCAACTCCTCCTGTCATTGCGAGCGAAGCGAAGCAATCTCACGGCATCCCCTCACCACCGAGATTGCCACGTCGCTGGCACTCCTCGCAATGACAGAAAAGGAAAGCCGAGATTGCCACGGCACTTCGTGTCTCGCAATGACAGGCAGAAGAGCGAGATTGCCACGTCGCTACGCTCCTCGCAATGGCAGAAAGGGGGAAGCGACTCGCAAAGAAAAGAATCCTCGCCCAATGCGACCCTAAAGGGTCGCAGCTACATTGAAGATTGATGGTTGCTAAACAGCTATTTCTTTCTTGCACAAGATTATGGTCGGTGATAGACTAGAGTGTTAGGAATACAAACAATAGGAGTCGTATCAAGGGAAAAAAGATATGAAAATCAACGTGATGACTGACATACTTGAAGCGAATGACCGCATCGCTGCTGACAACATGGAGGTCTTTAAGAAGCACCGAAACTTGGCGCTCAACTTGATAAGCTCGCCGGGAGCGGGGAAAACGACCATGCTGGAGAAGACTGCTGGGATGCTTAAGGGCAAGCTGCGCCTTGGGGTGGTTGCCGGCGATATTGCGACCACCCGCGATTCGGAACGACTGCAGAAGTATAAGCTTCCGGTAGTTCAATTGACAACAGGCAGTGCCTGCCATCTCGATGCCAATATGGTTGCCTCTGCGCTGCCGCATCTTGACCTCAGCAAGGTCGATGTTCTGGTTGTTGAAAATGTGGGGAACCTTGTCTGCCCCGCCGAGTTTAAGGTGGGGGAGGACTACAAGGTGGTGATGCTCAGCGTGACCGAGGGGGACGAAAAGCCTTTGAAGTATCCGCTAATATTTCGTGAATCAGCATTGCTCCTCATCAACAAGATTGACCTGCTGAAATATACCAATTTCAATTTAAAGGAGGCGAAGGCAAACGCACGACGGGTCAACCCGAACTTGGACATCATAGATATCTCCTGCACCACCGGTGAGGGTATATCAGATTGGATATCGTGGCTTAATCAGCGCTATCAAAAGAAATTCGGGACTAAGGCACGTGCATGAGATGGCAATTGCCCGGAACATAGTCAATATTGCCATTGCTGCAGCCGAAAAAGAAGGTGCCAAAAGAATTACCAAGGTCAACGTGGTGGCAGGTGAACTGAGGGGGTTTATCCCGGCGCAGCTCATCTTCTGTTTTGGGTTGATGGCGGAGAATACCATTGCCAGCGGAGCTTATCTTGACCTGGAGATAACACCGGTAATGGGGAAATGTAAGAAGTGTGAAGAGACCTTTATGGTGAAAGATTATCGTTATGTCTGTCCCAAATTCCAGGGCGAAGATATACAAACTGTCAGCGGGACAGAGCTTCGAGTAAAAGATATCGAGGTTGAATGACGAACCGAAAGGAGCAAGTTTATGACCGAGGCAATCTATGACAAGCTAGCTGATGCTTTAAGTATGAGGGGTGGGGCAGTACCTGTCATAAAGTGTCAGGAGTTTTTTGTCTTGCTGGAGGAGCTTTTCACTCCTAAAGAGGCGGAACTGGCAATTAAGATGCCTATCACTCCTATTCCTGCGGAGACCTTGGCTAAGGAGATAGTTGGCGACGACCCTAAAGAAGTCAAAAGCCTTCTGGAGACCATGGCGGATAGGGGTACCGTCTTTACCGTTGACCGAGATGGCCAGAGATTTTACGTTCTGATGCCTCTCATCCCGGGCATCTTCGAGATGCAGTTTATGGGTGGGGAAGTGAGCGAGCGGACTAAAAAACTGGCTCGCCTTTTTGATGGCTATTTTGATTTGGCCAGAGATGCGGAAGCGCGCCACCCGGCCGTATCTGAAGGACGTACCATTGTTCCCTTTGCCAGGGTGATTCCGGTGGAGACAGATATACCAATTGACGTCACCATCCATCCATATGATAAAGTCTCCGAGTATATTGCCAAGTCAGATTATATAGCGATTGGCACCTGCTACTGTCGCCATCATGGTGAATTGATTGGAAATCCTTGCAGCAAGCCAAAGGATGTGTGTATGACCTTTGGACCTCAGGCCAAGTATGTCGTTGAGCGCGGTTTTGCCAAGCTGGTGTCCAAGGAAGAAGCGCTTAAGGTTCTTGACCGTTCTGAGGAAGCCGGCTTGGTGCATTGCTCCAGCAATACGGGTAAATATATCAGCTTTATGTGCAGTTGCTGCGCCTGCCACTGCTTTATTATTCAGAGCATTAAGCGGGGCGTCATTCCCATGGGGGCGGTCTCCAGCTTCATCATGACGGTGAACGAAGACGAGTGCAGCGGCTGTGGTGTGTGTATAGACAGGTGCCAGATGGATGCTCTATCCCTGGATGGAGCTATGCTGGTTCGTAAAGCCGAGCGCTGCATTGGCTGTGGGCTGTGCATCTCAGTCTGCCCCACAGAGGCATTGAAACTGGAGCTCAGGAAGGGAGCAGCGGTACCGCCTCATAACCAGCGAGAGCTTAATGCGGCTATGGTGGCTTCCTTGCAGCAGCTCAAGTAATACTGAGTTGCCGCATCTGACGGGCTCACACAGTTTATGAAGTTGATTTATCGAGATTTCGCCTTACTTTTGTCCAAATCCCTGCCCAAAATGGCTACAGCGCTTACCTGAGGTGGACCACCGAAGGTATGGGATAAGCCCAGTTTGACGTCCTTTAGCTGGCGCTCGGACGTTTGAGCCTTGCCCTGTATTTGCTTATAGACTTCGTAGGTCATTCTCAGGCCACTGGCGCCTACTGGATGTCCGAAGCATTTCAAACCGCCGTCTGAGTTTACCGGCAACCCTCCGGAAAGCTCAAAAAAGCCAGCGTCTATGTCCTCTTTA
>JAPLHH010000123.1 GCA_026389735.1 Chloroflexota bacterium
ATCTCAAAGGTAATGGCAGTAAACAAACCTGCGGAGGACTCATACACTATAGGTGTGGAAGGTATGTAAAGATGGGGAGGAACAGCGAATCAATACAACTTAACGAAAAGCCAGATTGTTGCTTTGTTAATCCACGCCCACGGAATGCCACAACTCTGGAGTCAACACCCTATGGTCTATTAGGACATTGCAGGAACAACAATCCGCACCAATTTGTTCTCATTTACCTTGAACCTGCTTTTCGCTAGTCATCTGCATAAGATCGTTCATTGCTGCACTAACTACCTGCCAGCAGATATTACAGGTATCTTCATCTGGATGCTCGTTTAGCATGCGCTGATACCACGGATGAACTAAGTTTCTAGATTCTCGGAGAGCATGACTATACCTCTTCACATCTCCTTGGAGCCAACCGCATTCGTGAGCCACATCAATAAGTGAGCTAAGCCCCCAGTCTCCGAATTGTTTAGGCTTTCCTGTTTTGGGGTCCTTCGGAGATGAAGGGGAACGGTTGGCAACTTCAGGATATTTAGAAACAATCGAAAGTAATGTCGCCTCTAGAATACTGCCCATCATAACCACTGACGATAAGTATGCCCCGTGTTGTGCACACAATTGAGCTTCATTCCATCTTGAGTGCAATATAATATCTAACGATTGGTCATTGGCTAATTTGGTAAAATCTGGAGGTGAAAGTAAAGTAGGTTTTGTCTTTGGGACAGAAGGCTGCAATCCGGCACTGCATTGCTCCAAGCTTGGCGTTACACCTTGTAATATTACCCTGAAACCTTCGGGTAATAGAATTCTATTTAAATGCTCGATTACTTCGTTGGTTGTCTCTTGCTGTCCTTGATATTCAATTGGATTTGCAAGCCGGAGCAGAACTCGCTCAATCTTTCCGGGTACAAATTTCCCCGTAGCGTCATTATTACAGGCTTGGAGTATTTCGAGTGTAAACCACTTACGCGTGCTAGATTGAGATTGTTCTTTGATACCAACTCTCTGAAAAAAGCGATGTATCTCTGAGGCAGTTCTATATGGACCTGGAGCACTATAATCCGGGCCTCCTCCACAAATAAGCTCTGCGATCGCCTCAAGGGTTTGATCGTCAAGTTGCTTCATCTCTTCATTATACGCCAAACAGCCTTCTCTTTGCTTCAGTGATAACATCTTTCAGTTTCTTCTAACAGCTTAAGTGCCCCCATCTATTCACATTCTTCGATCTCAGTTGAACACAAGACGTTACAATTTTCGACCTCTGAGGTCCTGCAATAATAGGACGTTACGTCGAAGCCACTGAGAAGTTAGCTATAACGTTCGATTACACTTTTATCGCAGTGCCTCCCTCTAAATAGCTAATATTTAGCGACATAATCTCTGTCCGTACCGTACTACAGTAAAGATTGACTCATTCCCTTATTTTTAGTAGGTCACAAAACATCGGATTGTGTAGTCTATCTCCTGTATATCCCAAGCACTTCGTAGCCATCGGGAATGGCATGTGCTTTCGCCACCTGTGCCGGGTCGAATCCAATCACCTGCCAGCTTCCGCTCCAGCCCATCTCTTTGGCCCCCAGGAAGAAATGCGCCATGGCGATTCCCACGTCAAGGCGATAGTAGTGCTTGCCATCACGGATGCTGCTGTATCTTGCTTTAGCATCAGCAACAGCTATTACGTCTTTTTGGCTAACCAAAAAGCGCCACGGCTGGGTATTAGCCCAGGATGGCGACAAGCGGGCACATTCCAGAGCTTCAAGAAGTTCCTTATCTTCGGTCTCAAGCGGCGAGCCCCAGTCAGGGCCAAAGGCTATTTGCTCGAGTGGCTTCCTCCGCCCGAAGTTCATCGCCCCCAACTCGAACAGGTCATGCGTTGCCCGACCGTAAAACGAGGTGTCCGGGTAGCCGAGCGGGGTTAAGGCAATAACGCGCTCACCCTTATCCAGACCCAGAAAGGCGCCGATTCGTTCCTCGGCGAACATGCCACCGACCCAGCAGGTGCCCAGGCCATGCTGAGTAGCAAAAAGTATCATCTGCTCCATGCGGAAGCCCATGTTCAGCATAAACAACGGCTTCTCCTCAGACGTAGCGATGATGAAATGCGGCGACGAGCCAAAAAGAAATCGTGCGCCAGTTAAATAGGTCATCCGTGCCGCCACCAGCTTGCCCTCTTCGATTAGATGGAAGCGGACTCTAATACTATCATCCAGAGCCACCGAGTTCTCGCCGGATTCGATTACAGATTGCAAGACTTCGTCTGGGACAGGTCTTGACTCATAGTGACGGATGCTGATTCGCCTGCGTATAGTCGAACGAATATTCATAGGTTTACCTTACGGGACAGCAACCATTTCTCCAATGTCATTGCGAGGCGTAGCCGAAGCAAACTCGGAGCGGGATTCCTCGCTTATCGCTCGGAACAAGCTCCGCAATCTCAGAGATTGCCACGCTTCGCTCGCAATGACATAACAACAAATGCAGTCGCGACCCTTTAGGGTTGCAGTGGGCGAGGCTAAAGCCTCGCAACTACAGGAGATTCTTCGCGGAGTTTACCCTGAGTGAGATTCTTCGGTCGCGTAGTTTACACTGAGCTAATGGGAGATTCTTCGCTACGCTCAGAATGACAGAAAGAGCGAAGTGCTCCTTCAGAATGACATTAATGAAGGGCTCAGAATGACAGAAAACAACGTTATTAAACACCTGCCTAGCTAAATAAGTCCATCCTTTGCGATTTCCCATCCTTGTCGATATGTTCGATGCTGATAGGGAAGCCCCTGCCGCCAGCAGTTTTTACCTTGGTCTTGGCGAGTTCAAGCATATCCAGCGGATTAACACAGGCCTCGGGCGGTAAGACCCCCTTCTCCTTGATCTTTCCTGTAGCCGTAAGTATGGCACCTATTGCTGCCGGGATACCTGTGCCCTCACCCATCCCCTGTCCTCTCGAAGACATCGAGAAAATGTAAGCGTTCTTCTGCCCGTTCTTGTATCCCTTGACCACGATCTTGAGACAACCCATGGGCTGGTTAATCCCGGCCTCTTTCATCAGCCTCTGCCTCTGCGAAAGTATAAAGGCGACGGCAAACTCCAGAGGAACAACCTTATGACCCTGGACGTCGATGGGTTTCTCATCGGTGATGCCCAGCCTGACCATCCCCTTTATCAGTTCGGCGTAAGCCGGCGGCAGCACCAGCCCGAGGTTGGTTACCCTCTTCAAGCCCTTCAGGTACTTCGGCAGGGTTATGGTCTCGGGATGCGGATAGCCATAGACACTGTAAATGCCCACATCTTGAAACTCGGCCTCCTCCTCCAATGCCCTGCCACTGTCTTCAAAGAGCTTAACCGTCGTGAACTTGCCATTGAGAAACACCGGTATGTCTACCTTCATCGAATGGATCCGGTGCTTCACCACTGCCGGCCCCTCCACCTTTTCACCACCATGGGCATGGTATATATCTACCGCCTCAACCTGGTCGAGCAAAGAATCAGCGCAGAACCTGACCAGAACATTTGCCACACCCGGGGAGCTCCCCATCCCAATAAGCGCTGAAATGCCAGCCTTCTTCGCCTTATCATCCATGGCCAGAAGCTTCTCGGTGGCATCGAAATCATCGCAGACATCAACGTAGTTTATTCTGGCTTCTATCACCGATTTCAATATGATGGGGCCGTATTTGTAGAAAGGCCCGACACAGTTCAGGACAACCGATGAGCCGCTGATTGCCTTTCTTATGCTCTGGGGATTCTCAGCATCAAGTTCAACAGCAGATAACTTGCTTCCCTTAATCGCCCGGGCCAGTTTTTTTGCTGCCACGATATTCATATCGGCGACCGTTACTTCAGAGAACACGCCACTTGAAGCCAGCGTCTCCGTTGCTATGCTGCCAACAGCACCGCACCCACCTAAAACTGTGACTTTAGACATTTTCCTTCTCCTTCCTAGAATCTAATCCCTTTGCTGAACGGGTCCGCCCATTCCTTAAGCGCAATAGCCAACTCCTGATGGTCTTTAGCATACTCTGACAACGGAATGCCCTGCATAGTGGCATCGATCGCTTGCCGGAATGCCTTCCCGCCGGCGATTGGCCCCTGAGGATGTGCATGAATCCCGCCGCCAGAACCGATTACTATATCATGACCTAAATCCGCCATCACCTGTGGCACCATCGACGGCGTGATGCCGCCAGAGGCCATGGGGAATGTCGGCTTCAGGTTGTACAACGGGAATGACAGGTTTCTGGCAACATTTTTGAACTTATAATCTATCACCGGCGCCTTTCCGTATGGTGCAGGAATGACAACGACGTCAGCGCCGGCTAGGCGGGGCAGCTTGCCCAGGACAAGATGAGAGCTCATGCCATGATACGGCGACATATAGAAAGCGCCGGCAACATCCATGTGGGCAAGGATAGGAACGTTTATTTTCGGATCATCGGCCAGCGCCTGCATCACCGGAAAACCGACGGCGAGGTAGTTTATCATCAGCGCATTGCATCCCAATTCCACGGCGCGCTTGGCATTTTCAAAGACCTTGGGTATTTTATCAGTTACGTTCACAGTGTACAGAGTACGTTCGCCTGTCTCCTCATAGACCTGTTTCTCAATCTTCATATAGCGTTTGACACGTCCCAGCGCCGAATTGAACGAAGCATCGGCTATCAACTCATCATCCTTAACAATGTCACAGCCGCCGAGCGCCGCCTTTCTGAACAACTCAGCGCCGACCTCCAAGGTATAGCCCGTGCACGGCTTTACCATGTTGTTAAGGAGAGGTCGTTTCTGAACTCCCAGGACTTTCCTCACGCCCTCAATGCCGAATTTCGGTCCCTTAAAGCCAGCAGCATACTTCTTAGGAAAACGGATGTCCACCAGCTTTATGTCGCCACCCATAGAAATGTTGCCGACCACCGTAGTCAGCAGCATGGGTATCTGCTCCCCTATGTTGACCTCCGGATAAGCTACCTGCACAAACCACTTCCTGTCCTGCAGATTGGGTGGCACGGTGGACTCATAGTCGGGCATTTCATAAACGCCGAGCACTTTGGCGATGTGTTTGCAGCGGACTTCAGGGGTCTCACCGGGCACCGGCAACCAGGTGCCCGTGCTCTGCTCCACAGCCAGCATAGGCGCTATTATGGGGATGGGGAGCGCTGCCGGGTAGGAGACCAGATATGTGCCGATAACATATTCATCGTAATCTACTCCATCCGGCAGAGCGATGGGAAGACCTAAAATCTCTTCTCTATCCATTTAGACACCTCCTTGATAATCAGATTGTTCAGCAATTCCTTCGTTCGTCATTTCGGGGAGACACTTCTTCGTCATCGCGAGGAGCGTAGCGACGAAGCAATCCGCGCTTTTCCGTCATTGCGAGGCGTCCCGAGTGAAACGAGGGAACAGCCGTGGCAATCTCAGCGGGGTGGAGAATACATTGAGATTGCTTCGCTTCGCTCGCAATGACAGGCAGGAGTTAATAAGCACCTCCTTCACATTTATCGAATCTCTCCTTGTTCAGCTTTCTATAGAAATTCCGTAGATTGCTGTAAACTTCTTTATATGAATGGAATAGCGAGTCGTAAATCTCCGAATTCTCCGACTGCGGCTCAAACGCCCTATCTACTTTGACCACCTTTCTCAGCGACTCAAAATCCGGATATATACCAAGGCCGACTGCTGCCACCAGCGCGGCTCCGACAGCACCTGCCTCTTGAGGGTCGCTAACTGTCTCAATCTTCCTATGAGTTACGTCAGCCAGAATCTGCATCCATGGTTTACCCTTGGCGCCCCCGCCTATGACCTTGAGATGAGGCAGAGGAAACTTGAATTCTTTTTCCACGATTTCCACTATCCACCTGATATTATACGCCACGCCTTCATAAACAGCCCGCAGCAAGTCCTCACGGCTATGCTCGGCACTCAGATTGAGAAAACTGGCGCGAACATAGCAATCGTCTATAGGAGCTCTTTCACCATAAATCCACGGGGTAAAGAGTAAATAATTGGAGCCCGGTGGAATCTTGGCAACCTCGTCATCCATAAACGCATAGACATTGGGGATATTCGGGTCCTTTTTCTCGGCCTTGTAGAACTCATCAGCAATCCACTGTATGCAGCCTCCAGCGGCTTCCGTTTCAGCAAACAGAAATGCCTTATTCGGGTCGGCAGAATGAATCGTGGCGGCTCCGCATTTGCCCTGCGGGGTGCGTTTGGTGACCACGCCCACCCAACCAGACGTTCCGAGATAGACATGGCCTTCGCCTTCACCGACGGCGCCAGAACCCACCGCAGCACAGGGGGCATCTCCAGCACCAGCAATTACCGGCGTGCCCGGTAAAAGTCCATATTCCCTGGCAGCCTCTCGCGTTAGCTCTCCGACCTTGTCTATCGACCGAACCAGAGGCGGAAACTTCTCAGTATCAAGCCCAACATACCTGAAAATGCTGCTAAGCCACGTTTTCTTTTTCAGGTCGATTCCAAATACAGAGGCGCCGGTCCACTCCATGACCATGTTGCCCGTGCTACGATAAAAAAGATAACCGGCAACATCAAGAAAACAGCACATCTTATTATAAATCTCGGGCTCTTCCCCTTTCAGCCAGAGCAGCTTGGGCATGCCATCCTTGCCACATAAGGTAGTGCCGGCAATAAGAGAGAAAACACGGGGGCCCAAGAACTTTCTCATCAGGCGCTCCGCCTGTCCTCCAGCCCGGTTATCAAGCCAGATTATAGCACGCCTCAGCGGCCCTGCCTTTGAGTCCATGGGAATGATGCCGAGCATCTGCGTGCTGTAAGTAATGCATAACACATCTTTGGGTGATATGCCTGTCTGTTCGAGGAGGAGCTTCGTCGTCCGCGTCACCGCGTTCCACCAATCTACAGGCTCCTGCTCCGCCCAGCCCGGCTTAGGATAGTAGGTCTTGTAGGGCTCAAAGCACTTGCCGTGGACGGCTCCATCGGTATCCACCAAAACCGCCTTATTGCCGCTGGTGCCCACGTCATGGGCGATTATGTATTTTGCCATTATCCACCCCCGGCGCTTATTATACCACCTTTAGGATTGGGGGCGAACATGCAGCAGCGACCCTTTAGAGTCGCCAATCATCACCAACATGTAGCCTCGACCCTTTAGGGTTGAGTTCTGCGAGGCTTTAGCCTCGCCACTACACGTTTTGAACCAAGCCAAATTCATATAGACAAAACCGGGCGTTTTGTCTATAATAATAGAGTATATGAGCATATAGTAATATGGTAAGGAGCTAAATTGGAGGAACTAGATAGAGCGGCCATCTACCGCCTTCACGCCCAGTTTTGTAAGACGCTTTCTGATGCCAACCGCCTCTTGATCATTGCTGAGTTGGCAAAAGGTGAAGTATCGGTCAACGAGCTAGCACAGCGGTTGCAACTGCGGCAGGCTAATGTGTCGAAGCACTTGGGCCTGATGAGGGAGCGAGGCCTGGTGGTGGCCCGCCGTGAGGGGGCAACCATTTACTACGCTCTCTCTGACCCTAGAATTATCGAGGCAATCAAGCTGCTGAAGGAGGTGCAAGCAGACCAGATTGAAAAACAGTACAGTCTTGCCCAGGGGAGTCCTTAGCTCCCACCCATGGCACAGCAGGCATTCGCAGCCTATAGCATGCCACGTTTAACATACAAAAATCCTTACGAAGGAGGAGGAAATGGAAAAAAATGATGGAGTAACCATGATTATAATTAGTGGCGACATGGACAAAGTCTTTGCTGCCTTCAGTATCGCCATTGGAGCCGCCGCAGCCGGCAAGGAAACCAACATGTTTTTCACCTTCTGGGGTATAAAAGCTATCCAGAAGGGAAACCTGACGGGCCAGGGCTTCTTTGGACGCATGATGGGGCTTTTGAACCGAGGTGGCATCAATCGCATCGGCCCTTCCCGCTTCAACTTCGGCGGCATCGGCCGGTGGATGTTCAAACAAATGATGAAGGCACATAACATAACACCGCTGGAGGAACTTCGGCAAACCGCCATTGACTTAGGGGTTAAACTCCTGCCCTGTGAGACGACCATGCAAATCATGGAGATAAAGCGGGAGGACCTGATTGACGAAGTTGAGGATTCGTGTGGAGTGGCCACCATGTTGGAGAAAGCTTTCCACTCCAAAGTAACATTATTCGTATAGTGCTTGAGGAGATAATAATGCCAGGACAAACAAATGCAGACATCAAACTAAATCTTGAGGGTCTACTTTGCCCTATCCCGATAGTT
>JAPLHH010000307.1 GCA_026389735.1 Chloroflexota bacterium
CCAACATCTCTTCTTGCGCCTATCTTGCCCAATATATCACCTTTAAAAATCCAAACCTAAACCCCGATAAGACCATATGTAGTCAGAGCTTCGGCAAAACCATAATCTATGTCCGCGCGAAATGTCTGGAGTGGAACCTTACCCTCTTTGTACAATTCAGTACGCGACATCTCCGCTCCATTAAGGCGCCCGGAACATGTAACTCTTATGCCCTTAACTCCGGAGTTCATAGATTGCTCCATCGCACGCTTAACTGCCCGTCGGAAAGCTACTCTTTTCTCCTGTTGAAAAGCGATATTCTCTGCGACTAACTGGGCATCCCAAAAAGGGTTCTTTATCTCTTCAATATCAATAGCTACTTCTTGCTTAACCATAACATTCAGATCTTCTCTCAAACGCTCAATATCAGAACCATGGCGGCCGATAATAATTCCCGGACGAGCAGAAAATATTTTGATTTTAATTTTAGTTGCTAATCTCTCGATAACAATTTTAGAGACTGCTGCCTGTTTAAACCTCTTTTTTATAAATTTGCGAATATTGTAATCCTGATAAATAAATTTAGGATAATCCGCGGGAGAAGCAAACCAACGGCTATTCCAATTACGAATAAAACCTAATCTTAGAACTAAAGGGCTACACTTTTGACCCATTATTTACTCTCCTGATCTTTTAAATCCAATTCTATCCTGATATGAGCAGTTCTTTTTAATATCGGTTGCGCCCGACCAAAAGCAGCTGCCTTGAATCTCTTCCAGCTTGGGCCCACATTACAAACAATCTTAGATATATATAATTGCTCAACATTAAAACCTTTAACCTTGGCATTGGCAATCGCTGACTTAAGTATTTTAATCAGATATTCTTTAGGGCGCTTATTAAGATGAAAAAGTATACTTACGGATTCTTTAGCATCTTTATTACGGATTAAATCCATAACCTGCCTAACCTTAGTCGGTGAGATCCTTAGAAATTTTCCTTGAGCTTTAGCAATCATTTTTAATGAGCCCATACCCACACACCCAGCAAACTGGGTGTGTGGGTTATTGTGCGAATTAACATAAAAGTTATGTCACTTAAATTTATTTTATTATCAAACTCCATAACTTTTGTCCTCACTTAAGTTTTCTCTAATGCCTTCTTTGCTTTTACGCCGCCGTGTTTCCTAAATATACGAGTAGGAGAAAATTCTCCCAGCTTATGCCCCACCATATTCTCAGTGATAAAGATGGGCACATGACGCCGACCATCGTGCACCCCAATAGTATGACCTATCATTTGAGGTAGGACAGTAGAGGCACGAGACCATGTCTTTAGCACTACCTTTTCCCCAGAGCGATTAAGCGCCTCTATCTTTTTAACTAACTTAGCCTCGCAATAAGGACCTTTTTTAGATGAGCGTGACATTCTATCCCTGCCTTTTCAACTACCTTTCTATTTCCGACGCTTGACAATCAATCTATCTGAAGCCTTGTTCCGGCGCGTCTTCGGACCCAAAGCCGTCTTGCCCCATGGTGTTTTTGGCGCCATCCCCCGAGGAGCTTTGCCTTCACCACCACCATGGGGATGGTCACGTGGTGTCATAGCTGAGCCGCGAACCTGTGGGCGCCGTCCAAGCAATCTTGTGCGTCCAGCCTTACCCAACTTTACACCTTGATGTTCAACATTGCTTACTTGCCCCATGGTAGCCAGGCAATCGCTCAAAAAACGCCGTAGCTCTCCAGAAGGCAAACGAACAAGTGAATATCTGCCCTCTTTACCTAATAGCTGCGCCGCTGTACCAGCACTACGCACTATCTGCCCGCCTTTTCCAGGTTCAAATTCAAGATTATGAATCAAAGTGCCATCCGGAATCGAACCTAACGGCAAAGCATTACCGGGCTTTATCTCCGCACCCTCTCCCGTCATTATGACATCACCCACGTTGAGCCCCAGGGGGGCCAGAATGTAACGCTTCTCTCCATCCGCATAATGAATGAGAGCAATACGAGCTGAGCGATTGGGGTCATATTCTATAGCAGCCACCTTACCCTGGATACCAAGTTTATCTCGCTTAAAATCAATTATGCGCAATCTTCGCTTAGCACCGCCACCCCGATGCCGCACAGTTACCACACCCCTATTGTTACGCCCTGCCCTTTTCCTAAGCGGCAGCAACAGAGACTTCTCGGGAACCGCCTTGGTTATCTCCTCAAAAGAGGCGCTAACCATGCCCCGCCTGCCCGGTGATGTTGGGCGATAGGTTTTTAATGCCAAAGCTTACCTCCCCCTAATTCTAGGGATGTCTCCTTTGCCATCGAGTCTTTCTAAGGAGTTTGCGATGCTTATGCTTCGCCATTTTTTTCTTCCGTTTCTTTATTACTGAGCCCAATTCTATTCCCCTATTCTTTAAACTCCTTCGAAGAACTCTATTTTCTGGCCTGGTTCCAAGGTAACAACTGCTTTCTTCCAAGACGGAGTTAATACATACCGTCTGCCTATTCTTCTCATCTTCCCCGGAACACGCATTACATTAACCTTAACCACATTGACCTTAAACGCTGCTTGCACAGCTTCCTTAATTTGGCGTTTATTGGCCTCCTTCGCCACCTCAAAGGCATACCTGTTCTGTTCTTTCAACAGCGTGGCCTTTTCAGTGATTAAAGGCCGTCTTACTACCTCATAAAGATGCATATCTACTAAACCCTAAACTCTTGATTTAATTGACACTACCCACTGCCTCTGGGACCGACTTTTCGCCCCATAACTCTTCCACTTTCCGCACTGCGTCCACGGTCATTACTAAGTCTTTAAAAGAAAGTAAATCAGCCACGTTAAGCAGAGGCGCCGGCATTGTCTTAACGCCTAGTAAATTGCGCGCCGACTTAACCAAATTAGCCTCAGCTTCAGCGGTAGCGATGATGACAGAATCACCGATCCTCAAGGCTATCAACATATCCAGTATTGCCTTAGTTTTCGGGCCGTCAAGCTCAAGTTTGTCAACAACCTTCAGCTCTCCACTACTTGCTTTACCAGAAAGAACGCACCTCAAAGCCAAACGCCGCATCTTCTTGGGCATATCTTGCCGGTAGCTTCGAGGATGCGGCCCAAATGCCACTCCACCTCCCCGGAGGAGAGGTGACCTAACATCGCCGCGACGTGCCCGACCAGTATGCTTTTGAGCAAAAAGTTTCCTGCCGCTGCCACTAACCTCGCCTCTTCTCTTAGTATCAGCAGTCCCCAGGCGACGATTAGCTAACTGCCTGACTAACGCTTGATGCACCACGGCCTCATTAAAGGGCACAGCAAAAACATCGTCCCTTATTTCGATTTGCCCGGTTACTTTACCCTTCAAATTATGAATCTGAACTTGCACTCTGCTTACCCCCACCAGCTTTCTTGATGAGCAACAATCCCTTTTTAGAACCGGGCACCGCCCCCTTCACCAGCAACAAGTGACGAGCCGAATCGACATCGAGCACTTTAAGATTACGCTCGGTTACTCGCCTGTCCCCCATGTGCCCGGCCATACGCATGCCTTTTAATACCCGCCCCGGAGATGTAGTGGCGCCAATCGAGCCAGGAGCTCGATGACGATCGGACTGTCCGTGGGTCTTAGGGCCACCAGCAAAATGATGGCGTTTGACTACACCGGCAAAACCTTTACCCTTTGATATACCGGTGACATCAAGCAAATCGCCCGGCTTAAACATATCCACATCAACTTTCTGTCCCACTTGAACAGAGTTGACATCCTCCACGCTAAACTCACGGAGATGTTTGAATTGACCTATCTCCTTAAGGTGGCCTTTTTGCGGAGAGTTAAGCAGCTTGGCTTCCCCGAAGCCAAGCTGCACAGCATTATAACCATCCTTAGCCTCGGTCTTTACTTGAATAACAAAGCAAGGACCTACTTCAATAGCTGTCACTACCACCTCTCCATCATCATGGAAAAGTTGTGTCATACCTATTTTTCTACCAATCATGCCCTGAATCATTTTTCTGGCTACAATCTAATATCTATCTCCACCCCGGAGGGCAGCTGAAGTTGAGTCAACGCATCTATAGTTTTGGAGGTTGGGCCCAAGATATCAATAAGTCGCTTGTGCGTACGAATCTCGAATTGTTCTCGCGAATCTTTATCAATAAAGGGAGAGCGAATAACACAAAACTTCTCGATCTGAGTAGGCAGGGGCACCGGCCCGGCAACCACAGCACCAGTACGCTCCGCAGTATCCACAATTTGCTCCACCGACTGGTCAACTAGCTTGTGGTCATACCCTCTAATTTTGATTCGAATTTTTTGCTTAGGCATTTATCTACCTCTAACCTTAACCTCTATCTGCCCCGCCAGACCGGCTGGTAACTCTCTATAGCAATGAAACTCCAGGGAATGGGTTGCCCTGCCCTGACTTAATGACCTAAGGATAGTAGCATAACCGAAAATCTCAGCTAGAGGAACAAGAGCACGAACAACACAGGTTTCACCGTGCGTCTCAATGCCCTCAACGTGTCCCCTCCTTGAATTCAAATCGCCGATGACGTCGCCCAAGAATTGGGCTGGCATCACTACCTCTAACTTCATAATAGGTTCCAGGATTATGGGCTTAGCCTTTCTCGCGCCCTCCTTCAGGGCTATCGAACCTGCCATTTTGAAAGCTAAATCAGAGGAATCCACTTCATGGAAACTACCG
>JAPLHH010000304.1 GCA_026389735.1 Chloroflexota bacterium
CAAGTGCTTGCTCATTGTGGATCTCGCCACTCTCGCTAGCAGCGAATGACCAGCCCCAGCCCGATGCTTGACAAGCCCTGACCGCTGCTCTATTGTATAACTACCGGGAGGCGGGTATGGGTAATAAGGAGACGCCAACCCAACAGGTCGTTACAAGGTCAGACTTAGACATACCACTTCAGGACATACTGGATGGAGTGGAAGACCACCTCGTGGTGGTGGATAGCGAACACCGGGTCAGGCTCGCCAATTCAGCAGCGCTAAACAAACTCGGTGCGGGCTCACCTATTGGAAAGCTTTGCTATCAGGTGTTTCAAAATAAGGACAGACCATGCGGTCCACCCTTATGGGACTGCCCACTCAGCAAAGTCCTTAAAACTGGCGCCACGACCACCATTATTCATCCACTACATATGGCTGGAACCGATATTTATCTAAAGATCACCGCCTACCCTCTCCGGGATAGCGGCGGAAATGTCAAGGCAATATTCGAGCTGAGGAGGGACGTTACTGCTGAAAGGGAGCTGGAGAGCCAGTTACTAAGGCGGCATCACCAGCTTTCAGCTTTGAGTCACATTTCAAGTGCGATCAGTGGCCTGCGAGATTTGGATACTATTCTGAGAATTGCCTTGGACAATGTCCTGGAGTTTATTGACAGCGACATCGGGGGAATTCTGCTCTTGGACGAGGAGACCAAGACACTAAGCTATCGCGTACAACGGGGCTTATCTGCCAGATATGTTGAAGAAACGCGGATACCCCTAGGTGAGAGCATAGCAGGAAAAGTAGCCCAGGTCGGCGAGCCTATGGTATTGGAAGACATTTCCAAAGACCCGCGTGTTACTCGGCCTGACCTGATAAGCGCAGAGGGACTTAAAGGATTCGTTAGCATTCCGTTAAAGACGAAGGACAAGGTAACAGGAGTGATGAATATCGCGAGCCATGAACCAAAGCGATTTGGTGCTGATGATGTTTCCCTCCTCAGTTCCATTGGTGAATATCTCGGTACGGCAATTGAGCAAGCAAGTCTGTATGACCGGTTGGCAAGGGCAAGTGAAAGATATCACGCCCTTCTTCAACATGCTCTGACGGCTCAAGAGCAGGAGCGAAAGAGGATTGCTCGAGAGCTCCACGACGAGACGAGTCAAGCAATTACTGCCGTGACCTTGAGCCTCCAGGCTATCATGGGGATGGCGGAGATGAAGGGAATCGGAGATGCCGAGTTCCTAGAGATGCTCAAGATGACACACTCGTATGCGGTCTACGCTGGCAATGAAATAGTAAAACTCATGAAGGAACTCCGCCCCACCCTGTTAGATGAGCTTGGAATGCCAGCTGCAATCCACCGCTATGCTAAGGACACTCTTCAAGCCAAGGGTATTAACCTATCGGCAGAGTTCACTGGTGCTGATCGGCGCTTTCCGCCTGAAGTGGAGGTAACTCTATTCCGCGTCGCCCAGGGGGCTATAGGTAATATCTTAGAGCACTCAGAGGCGAAGAATGCCTCAATCAAGCTACAGTGCAATGCTACTGAGTGCTTATTACAAATCGAGGACGATGGCAAAGGCTTTGACGTCAGCAAACTTAGGTGGGTGGACCCTAGTGGTCGGGGGGCGGGCGTATTCACTATGAAGGAGAGAGTAGGTCTGGTTGGCGGCCGTTGTCGTATCGAGTCTCGGCCAGGTCAAGGCACAAGGGTTGTAGTGAATGTCCCGGTGGCCGGAGGCAAGCCGTATGAAGAAGATAAAGGTACTAATAGTAGATGACCATACCCTCGTGCGTCAAGGAATCCGTTCCCTGCTGGCATTAGCTGCCGACATAGAAATAGTGGGTGAGGCGGCTGACGGAAGGGAGGCTATAGAAAAGGTGAGACAGCTTGCGCCGGATATTGTGCTTATGGACCTGGCAATGCCCAACATGGGCGGACTGGAAGCTACACGCAGAATCCGCAGGGAATTCCCAGCAACGAAGGTATTAGCCGTCACACAGTACGATGACAGCGAGTACGTCATCCCCATTATCAAGGCAGGGGCCCGTGGGTTTGTAACTAAAATGGCTTCGCCCTTGGAGCTTGCTTCGGCTATTCAGGCTGTCTACAGAGGTGATTCCTTTCTATCTCCCTCAGCAGCAACAGCTCTCGTAGAGGAATGTCAGCTAATGGTTGGCACAGAAGGCGAAAAAAACTCTTACCAACTCCTAACGGACAGAGAAAGAGAAGTGCTTAAACTGGTAGCTGAGGGGCATACTGCCCGAGAAATAGCCGATATGCTCGTCGTCAGCCCTAAAACCGTAGAGTGGTACAAAGCCAGTCTGATGAACAAACTGAACATCCACAACAAAACCGACCTCATTAAATTTGCCATACGTAAGCAAGTTATCAACCTCTAATGGCATAAATAAAATTCCTTTCCGGTACTTTCCCTATATCCAAAATCAGGGCATTTTCTAGTAAAAATCCTAAGTAAAAGACCCTAATTATCCCTGAAATTTCCCATTGACCCCTTTGCCACAATAGGTTAATCATATAGTCAAAGACATTGATTGTTGCTGTTAAAGGGGGGCTCCCATGTATTCGCGGGTAAATTATGACACTCAGGGATATCGACCCAATCAAACGGAGAAATACTCTCTCGACCATAGCCTAATGCCACCCTGCCAAGCTGCCTGTCCCTTACTCATGGAAATAAGGGAATATATTGATTTAATTGCCCAGGGAAGGAACATGGAAGCATTGCAGGTCATAAGGAGTGGTAACCCCTTCCCATCTATTTGTGCTTATGTTTGTACTCATCCCTGTGAAGATTCTTGTCGGCGCGGTCAGGTAGACAAACCGGTTGCTATCCGGGCATTGAAGAGATTTGCGGTAGAATTTGGGGGCGACCGTATGGTTCAGGCTGAGGCCGAGACGACACACCAGGAAAAGGTTGCCATCATAGGCTCTGGCCCGGCCGGGTTGGCGTGTGCCTACTATTTAAGGAAGCTCGGCTATCCGGTGACGATCTTCGAGGCTCACTCCGAGTTAGGAGGCATGCTTCGTGTGGGTATTCCCCAGTACCGTCTTCCCCGGCAGGTGCTCGATACTGAAGTTCAAAGGCTAACTCACATGGGGGTTGAAATCAGAACTAATACGCGGGTGGTATCGCTAGACCTGTTATTTGACCTGGGTTACAAGGCTATTTTTATCACTATCGGTGCTCACCAGAGCCTCAGAATGGGGATAGAGGGCGAGGAGAGCCCCGGAGTGATTGATGGGGCGACTTTTCTACGCGAGATCAACCTAGGGCTGAAACCATCGCTGGGCGATAAGGTTGCTGTGGTAGGCGGGGGCAATGTGGCCATTGATGCGGCGCGCACTGCGCTTCGCCTAGGTGCCTGTGAGGTGCATATCCTCTATCGGCGCAGCCGGGCAGAAATGCCGGCAGACCCCGTGGAAGTTGAGCAGGCCTTGGAAGAGGGGGTGCGCATCCAGTTTCTGGTAACGCCGACGATGATAAAAAGGCAAGATGGGCAATTGAATATGACCTGCATAAGGATGGAGCTTGGGGAACCGGATGACAGCGGCAGGCGTCGGCCCGTGCCAATTCAAGATAGTAATTTCAATAATGTGTTCGACACGCTAATTGCAGCTATAGGGCAAGCACCCCAGACACCGAGCGATTTCCACATTCGCATCGGTAAGGGCAGCACTATTCAGGTTGACCCGGCCACGCTCATTACCAATAGAGCCGGGGTTTTCGCTGGAGGTGATGCTGTCACTGGGCCAGCTACAGTTACTGAGGCGTTAGCTGCTGGCAGGCTGGCTGCTTCTCGTATTGACGATTATCTCCAGCACCGGTATCCACTACCACCTAAAGAGGGGAGAAAAAGCTTGGCAGGTGACCTGTTACCCAGAACTATAGAAATGATAAGAAAGATAAGCCGACTTGAGCCGCAGATTCTGTCTCCTGAAGCCAGAGCGAAGGATTTCGGGCTGGTGGAGTCTGTCTACGATTGGCAAGCCGCGGTCAATGAGTCCAGAAGATGCCTGCGGTGCGGCATGGGTGCTGAAATCTTGTTTCAAGATAAGTGCGCTACTTGTCTTACTTGTCTACGGGTCTGTCCGTATCATGTGCCCCACTTGGATACCAGTGGCACAATCCAGATACCGGTTGACCAGTGTCAAGCTTGTGGTGTTTGTGTGGCGGAGTGTCCGGCCAAGGCGATAGTTCTGAGAAAGCCGTATGACCGACGACAAGTAACGGAGGAGCTGAATCATACCCTTAAGTCCGCGGCGGAATCAAAGTTGAAGCCTCTTATCATCGGCTTTTGCTGTCAGTATGGGCTCTTTGGCACCGGCGCTCTAGCCAGTTTGTGGAGAAAGACTGGGGCTGGTGTCTGGGTGGTGCCGGTGCTTTGTGTGGCCAAGGTAGAATCTGACCACATGTTGCGTGCCTTCGAGATGGGTGCCGAGGGGGTTTTCATTGCTGGGTGCGGGGAGCAATGTGCTAGAGAAAACACCGCCGATTGGGTTCGCCAGCGTGTTGGGAAGGTAAGGAAAACGCTAAGGGAAATCGGACTTGAGCCAGAGCGCATGCAGGCTTTTGTCTCCGAAACCGCCAATGCAGACGTTGCTCAACAGATGGATAAATTCTCAGATCGAATAGGTAACCTTTATTTAGCCTCAATAATAATGCAGGAGGTGAAAAGGTGATTGTGGCACAACAAAAACCTCTAGAAGAAACAAGGCGAATGATTGCCCCTTATCCGCGAGTGTTAATTCTCGGTTGTGGCACTTGTATGACCGTTTGTGATACTGGTGGTGAAAGGGAGGTTTCGTATCTCCACAACGCATTGCGGGTGGCTCAAGCCAAGGGGGGAAACGGAACCCATACCTTTTCCGAATACACCTTAAAGAGACAGTGCGACGCCGAATTCTTAGAATTGCTGGCTGACAAGATCAAGGATATAGATGTCATTCTTTCTCTGGGCTGTGGCATTGGGGTACAAGCCATAGCGGAACGTTTTCCTGACATTCCTGTTTTGCCCGGCGTTAACACCTCATTCATGGGCATGGCTAAAGAGCGGGGAGTCTGGGATGAACGGTGTGCTGCCTGTGGCGATTGTAGATTAGAAGAAACTGCAGGCATTTGCCCTATTACTAGATGCACAAAGGGGATACTCAATGGCCCCTGCGCCGGTACCAAAAACGGCAAATGCGAAGCCAACAAAGATATGGATTGTGCCTGGGTGCTAATTTATAAACGCCTGGAGAGGTTACAGCAGTTGGAGAAAATGCGCCGCTATTATCCTCCGAGGAACTTCCGGGCGATTCCCAGACCGAAAAGGATAGTGAGCAAGGCTAATCTCAACACGGGAGGGAGCAATGGCTAATTCGCTGTTTGAGGAAAAACTCAGCTCGAAGGAATTCTTGGTGACCACTGAGATTGGACCTCCCAAAGGTGCGGATACTTCGGAAACTGTCCACCACATAGATTTACTCAAGGACAAAGTTGACGCCATCAATATCACCGACCATCAAAGCTCAGTGATGCGTTTTCCCTCTCTGGGTGGTTGTCTCCTTGTAAAGGAACACGGCGGTGAGCCTATCTTCCAGATGACCTGCCGCGACCGTAATCGATTGGCACTCCAGGCTGACCTTCTGCTGGCATACTCTAGGGGTATTACCAACGTGCTTTGCCTCACTGGAGATTGCGTTGATGTGGGAGACCATAAGGAAGCAAAGCCAGTTTTTGATTTAGATTCTGTCCAGTTACTGAAAATGATAAGGACGATGGAATCGGGGAAAGACATGAGCGGGAATGATCTCAAGGGTGCTCCAAAATTTTGCGTTGGGGCCTCGGTTCATCCCGAAGCCGACTTTATTGAACCACAACTGATCAAATTCGAGAAGAAGGTGGCTGCCGGGGCGCAATTTTTCCAGACCCAAGGTATTTTTGACCTCGCCAGCCTTCGACGGTTCATGCAATATGCTTCCCAGTTTAATGTCAAAATTTTGGCCGGCATCATTGTTCTAGCTTCAGCCAGAATGGCTAAGTTCATGAACGAAAACGTCCCCGGAATAATTATTTCTAAAGCGATTATCGATGAGCTAGCTACTGCGGAGAAGGGCAAAGGCCTTCAAAAAGGAATTGAGATT